>CAKKQI010000260.1 GCA_919901895.1 Candidatus Brocadiaceae bacterium
TGACCAACGCGATTTTGAGTTTGCAAAAAAATATATTATTCCTATCAAAGTCGTGATCAATCATTCCGCATCCACCATTCCGCATTCCGCATTAATGACTGAGGCCTATACCGAATCAGGCGTGATGGTCAACAGCGGCCCATTTAACGGCTTGTCATCCGAAACAGGCAGTCAAAAAGTTATTGAATATTTACAGGAAAAGAAATCAGGTGGTCCCAAGGTATCGTATCGGCTTAAGGACTGGCTGATTTCCCGGCAGCGATACTGGGGCGCGCCCATTCCGATGATTCATTGCCCAAAATGCAAATTGGTACCGGTGCCGGAAAAAGACCTGCCCGTTCTTTTACCGGAAGGCGTTAAGGATTTTATTCCCAAAGGCCGTTCGCCTCTCGCCGATGTTACCGCTTTTATTAATACCACCTGTCCCCAATGCGGCGGTCCAGCCCAGCGCGACCCGGATACTATGGACACTTTTATGTGCTCATCCTGGTATCAGCTGCGTTACACTGACCCTAAAAATGATACGGCCATCTTTGACCGGACCAAAGCAAAGCAATGGCTGCCGGTTGACCTTTATATCGGCGGTTCGGAACACGCCTGCGGCCATTTGATTTATTTTAGGTTTATTACCAAAGTCCTTAAAGATGCCGGCTATCTTGATATTGATGAACCGGTCGTTCGTTTATTTAACCACGGGATGGTACTGGATGAAAAAGGCGAGGTGATGTCTAAATCTAAAGGCAACGTGGTTTCGCCGATAAATTTAATGAATGAATGGGGAGTGGATGTCTCACGGATGGCCATGCTTTTCTTTGCCCCATCGGAATGGGAAATCCGTTGGACGGACAAAGGGTTAATCGGCGCTAAACGGTTCCTGACCCGGGTTTGGAACCTTGTAATAGACCAGCAGACTAACAGTCCAACGGTCCGACAGTCCAACAGTCCAACAACCCAACAGTCTGCTGAACTACTGAACTCCCGAACTGCTGGACTGCTGGACTTCCAAACTGCTGGACTACATCGTAAGATCCATCTTACCATTAAACGGGTTACGGAAGACATTGACCCGGCCTTACATTATAATACGGCCATCAGCGCTATTATGGAACTGGTGAATGAGGTTCAGAAAGTTACCGGTAATCAATCATCGGTAATCGGTTCTCCGGTGGTGCGGGAAGCCATTAGAACTACGGTTATATTATTAGCTCCGTTTGTCCCGCATCTGGCGGAAGAATTATGGGAAAAGATGGGTGAACCACCATCTATTTTCCAACAACCCTGGCCGGTTTATAACCCGCAGGCCATCAAAACAGAGGAGATTGAACTGCCGGTTCAGGTTAATGGTCGTTTGCGCAGCCGGATAACGGTTGAAGCCACCGCTTCTGATGAGGAAATCAAACAAAAAGCCCTGGCCGATGAAAAAATAAAAACGTCGCTGGGTGATAAACCACCACAGAAAATTATTATTGTCCCGGGCCGGCTGGTAAATATTGTTGCCTAAATTTCTTGTATTACAAATAAATAAATTTATAATAAGAATAATTTTTATACAGGAGCCAATATGAATACACTGATAACTTCAATGGCCCAGGCCAATTCTGGTGGTGGCGGGGCGGACCAATTACTTAGGATGATAGTCCCGTTTGCCTTGATTTTCGTCCTTTTTTACTTTTTGTTTATCCGACCCCAGAAAAAGAAAGAACAAGAACGGTTAAAGATGCTTCAGAACATCCAGAAAAACGACCGGGTGCTAACCAGCAGCGGAATTTACGGAATAATCGTTGGAATAAAAGACAATGAGGTTACCCTCAGGATTGACGAAAAAAACGATGTTAAAATCCGCCTGGCCCGAAGTGCCGTTATCGCAATAGAAAAAAGTAAAGAAGAACCGGTCAAATAGGACTTTGTTGCTTTTCAATTACTGATTGTCATTCCTGCGGAAGCAGGAATCCAATATCCTCAATCACGCTTGGATTCCCACTTTCGTGGGAATGACAATACCATAGAGGAAGTGTGTATGTCCGAAAAATTAAAATGGCAGCTGTTTTTAATTATTTTATTAGTAGCGGCGGCCGGTTATTTTGCTTACCCGGCCGATAAAAAAATCTTCGGCGGCGAAAAGCGCCAGACCGAACCGGGGATTGACCTGGCCGGCGGGGCCGAATTACGCGTGGGATTAAAAACGGACGGACTTAAACCGGATGAAATAGCACAAGGTATTATCGCCGCCAAAGATGTGATTACCCGCCGCGTTAATATTTACGGTTTAAAAGAACCGCGCATCCAGGTTTACGGTGATAACCAGATTTTAATCCAACTGCCCGGTCAGGATATGGCCGAAATGGAACGGGTGAAAAAAATTATTCTTTCCACCGGTAAATTGGAATTTAAATTGCAGGCCGCCCGGTCAAGTGAAGAAATTTATAAAGAACGCCCCATTCCGCCCGACCAAAAACTTAAATGGTACGAACGCCTGTTTGGTCAACATCGGGAAGTAGATCGCGTTCTGGTTGAAGATGAAGTGGTTTTTGACGGCACGAATATTCTGGTAGCCCGTCCAAATCTGGGCGGCAAACGGGGTGGCTGGATTGTTAATCTGGAACTGGATGAATGGGGTACTAAAAAATTAGCCGAGCTGTCCGGTAAATATTCAGAAGATGCCATTGAATCAAAAGGCGGAAATAAAAAAGACGCCCGCCGCCTGGCGATTATTTTAGACGATAAGTTAGTCTCAGCTCCGACCTTACAAGCTAATATTACCGATGGCAAATGTTTTATTGAAGGAGATTTCAACCAGGAATCAGCCAGCGAGCTGGGAATCGTTTTAAAATCAGGTAAATTACCCGCTCCGTTAGAAATCATCGGTGAAAATTTAATCGGCCCATCCCTGGGAGCAGACTCGGTTAACCGCGGGAAAATTTCGTTTATTTTAGCCGCCCTGGCGGTGATGGCCTTTATGTTAATTTATTACCGGGGAGCCGGGTTGATTGCCAATATCGCCTTGATTATGAACCTGGTCCTGATTCTCGGAATCCTGTCTTTCTTTAAAGCCACCCTCACCCTACCAGGGATTGCCGGTTTAATCTTAACTATGGGTATGGCCGTGGATGCTAATATTATTTTTTATGAACGAATCCGCGAGGAAAAAGAAAAGGGTAAGGAAATCAGGATTGCCTTTGAATCCGGATTTACGCGCGCCCTGGTCACCGTCTTGGATTCCAACTTAACCACCTTGCTGGCCGGTATTATTCTTTATTATATCAGTGATTATTACGGAATAGATTCCATCAAAGGTTTTGCCTTGACTTTATCCATCGGTATTTTCACCACGCTCTTTACCGGTTACTTCGCTTCCCGGGTGATGTTGCAACTCTGCGTGGAGGGGGGACTGATTAAGAAATTTTCAATGCTGCGTTTTTTCACTAATCCTAATTTTGATTTTATGAAAAAAGCCCCTCTGTTCGTCGGCATCTCGGTCGTGGCCGTTATTCTCAGCCTCGCGTTATTTTTCATGAGAGGCGGAGAAAGCCTGGGAATAGATTTTACCGGCGGAAGCATTGTCCATATTAAATTCCAGGACCAAAAAGATATCACGGAAATCCGGACGGCCTGCGCCACAATCGTCCAGGCGGACGGACAACCTAAATACCAGGACCTGGAAATCCAACCGGTGCTTCCGGCTATCACCGCCACCGGACAGGCCACGGTGGCCTCGGTCTGGCAACAGGGTGGAAACCGGTTTGACGAATTCCAGATTCGCACCCGTTATGCCGAAACCGGCGCACAGCGGGAAGAATTAAAAAATGATTTAAAAAAATTATTTATCAACCACCTGCCTCCGGAACCGCTGGTGGGCTTACAACCGGTTCAGGACGCGCTGATTCTCCAGCGCGGTTACAAATTAGAAGTAACCGTAAATCTGCGGGAACCGGTTATTTCAACCACGCTCCAGAGTAAATTGCAGGAAAAACATCTGGACAATCCGTGGGTAACAACACCTGAAAATACCGGCGGAAAACAATATCATATTTACTTCAAGGAAAATGATGAATTAGATATCAAGAAAACGTTAAAAGAAGTATTACCTCTGACGGAAGACCCCTTTCCCACAGTGAGCGGCATCGGAACGGCCGCCGCCGGCAATTTAAAACAGGGCTCGGTGATTGCTTTGATCCTCTCCTGGATTGGCATCATTATTTATCTGGCGTTCCGGTTTGAATTAAAATACGGAATTGCGGCGGTTATTGCCATAATTCACGATGTTTTAATCAGCCTGGGCGGAGTCATCGCCTTTAACTGGCTGGCGCCGGCCTCATGGGGAATTCAAATTGACCTCGGCCTGGTTTCCATTGCCGCATTTTTAACCATTATCGGTTATTCGGTTAATGACACCATTGTTATCTTTGACCGCATCAGAGAAAATGTTCAAGAAATGAAAAACGAAACAATGACTAATATCATCAACCGGAGCATTAACCAGACGATGGGACGAAGTATCATTACTTCCACAACGGTTTTCCTGACGGTGCTGGTTCTTTTCCTGGTCACCGCCCATAGCGGCAGCGGCATTGCCAATTTTGCCTTCCCGCTGATTGTCGGCGTTATCAGCGGTTCCTACTCCACTATTTTTATCGCCGGACCGATTGTTAATCTGTTTAGCAAAAAATAATTTATTGACATTTTTTTTTATTTTATTAGAATATTTTAAATAGAATTTAAATCCCGCTTAATCGGGATAAAGAAAATAATATAAATAAACACAAATTATACGCGAATACTCATGAACCCGAAGGGACCGCGAAGCGAATCTACCCAGAGTAGCTTATCGGGGTAAAATTCGTGTTAATTCGTTCCGCCCTGACGGGATTCGTGTAGATTTGTGTTAAGACAGGAGACAATATGAAAGCCAGCACTATTTTAATAATCGGAGTGGTTGTTTTGGTAATCGGAGCCGGTATTTTCTTGTTTTATGAAATTTTCAGAGACGAGGGGGATGAATTGCTTCCTATCACGGAAACACCCTTTGAACTTACGTATGTCCCGAGCGGTCCTGAAGCAACATCATCATTAACTTCAACCCCGTTATCTGAGTTCACGCCGGTCGGCGACCTGCTTGTTTCACCGCCGTCATCCGGACTGGAAATAATGCCAACCAGTCCGATAACTTCTTCCCCCTTTGTTATGAATCAACCCGAATGGTCAACTATCGGCGGCCAGACTTATACGGTTACAAAAGGTGATAGTTTGTGGTCTATTGCCCAGAAACATTATCATGACGGAAATAAATGGCCCTTGATTCAAAAAGCCAATAAATTACCTGATACCAAAGTCAAACCTGGTCTGGTCTTGACCATTCCGGCGGTGGAAACAACCGCCCCAAGCTCGACGCCAAAATCAGAACCTCAAGAGTTGATTCCGGTCGGGACGGGAAAAGAAACCCTAATGGATTCACCCGATTCCTCGGACGCTGGAGGAATTTCTTATACGGTCCGGAAAGGCGATACTCTGGAAAAAATCGCAAAAACAGTTTACGGCGATTCTAAGAAATACAAATTAATTTTTGACGCTAACCGCGATAAATTGAAAACCCGCGAGACCACTCTTAAAATCGGCTGGAAACTGTTAATCCCGCTTGACCCAAAAAAAGGCGGGTAAATTTCGTCTTGTGATTTGTAACTCAAAACTTTCATCCATAGGCGGATCGCCTTTGGCGATAGTTTTGATTTAGAGGCCTATCCGAATATTAATTTGTAATTATTTAGCCGTTTGAAGTCTACGACACTGAAGAGGACGGGCTTTCATGCCTGAGGCAGACCCGCCTCTGGCGGGAAGCCCGCCCTCTTCCTCATATTTCAAACGGCTAAATAATTACATTAATTTTACTGGTAGCGTTGGAGTCCCATCCCAAGCGGGACATAAAGTCCCGCGCTACTTAGTTATTTTACTAACGAGGCAAATAATAACGCCGGGATAAGCAATAATAAAATAAGCAAACCTTCTATCACTCCTCCATATCCCAAAACCAAACTTGCCTCCAGCGGGATAACCAAAAAAACACCGGCCCGGATAAGTTTTCCTGTTTCTTCTATCCGTTTCTGGCGAGCCGTCAGCCGCGTTACCAAAAAAACAATCATCATAAAAACCAACCAGATTGCTTTAAACGTATTTGGTAATATCAGCAACGGCCAGGCAATGCTTAAAATAATAAAAAATATTAATGGCTTTTGAATCACCCACCCCGATATCGTCGGGGTTTCTTCTCCCCGCTTGGAGCGGGACGGAATTAATCCCCCGATGTAACATCGGGGGACTGTCTCTTCGCCCGTACTTAATAACGTTATAAAAAAAATATAACCGAGCGGCACCAACGGCAACAATAACAAATTGCCTGTAATATCCATTAAGCCGGACCAGACCGTCATCCCTAATAATTGATTAAATCCCCGGAGCAGCCCCATATTTAAAGAACCAAGCAGGGTACTTGATTTGGTATAAAAATTATAGGCAATCATTAATATAATAATTGCAAAAGTTATGGTCAGGGGAACTGGGCCGAAAAATATTCCGCTCAGGAAAATAGCCGCCAGGCATAGAAGTGTTCCCAACCAGAAGGCTTGAAGCGGCGAAATGACGCCGGTAACCAGAAGGCGGGTCGGGTAAAACTGCGCATCTTTATCCAGGTCAACAAAATCATTGAAAACCATCCCGGCGGCATACAGACAAATTGAAATAATTCCGCAGAGGATAAAATCAGATCCTAAACTAGTAGTGAGCGCAGCCGAACCATTTGTAATTGAAAGGGCGGGCCCCGATAATATCGGGGCGGGCTGGAAATAGAACCTAGCAATAAAATATCCGGCCCAGACGTCAGCCAGCGCGGTAAAAAGATAAGGGAAACGAACCAGACGAAGGTAATTAAATAACACTTTGGACTATTGGAATAAGGGAATACTGGAAAGTCAGATTAATGGCACATAGTTAAGGCCCAAAATGTCACCCTGAATTCATTTCAGGGTCTAATGAGAGATGCTGAACCGAGTTCTCCGAAGCCCCGATGGATATCGGGGTTCGGAGTCCATCGGACAGCATGACAAATAAAGGGTGTTTACTCTTAACTATATGCCATTCAAGTCAGATTATTCATTTTTCCATTCTTCCATCATTCCATCCTTCCGTTTCTTAATATTCAATCACATCTTCCAACCTGGAAATGCTTACTACAAAAGCGGTCTGAACGGTAACGCTTTTTCGGTTTTTCTTAACCCCGAATTTCTTGGCGTTCATAATATATTGCTCTCGGGTCGAAGACGTTTCCTTCGGGTCATAGACGTCAACATCCTGCAAAACAATGAAATGCCCGGTTGCTTCAGTCATTTTCCCGATATAAATATAAAAACTGTTGGTATCAACCACTACATTTTGATTAATAAAATTATTCCAGATTTCGTCTTTTGGCATTATGATAATCCTAAATTACGAAAAATATCATTATAGGTGGCAAAAAGCACCAGACTTAATAATACAAATAATCCAATATACTGGCTGACGACCTGAATCCGGACGCTGACCGGCGAACCCTTGAGCCGTTCAATCAGCGTGAAGAAAATACCGCCTCCGTCCAGGATCGGAATCGGCAGCAAGTTAAGAATCGCCAGATTAATGGTAAAAAGAGCCAGCAGCCAGATAAATTTAGAGATTTCCTCCTGCACCATTAAATAAGAAGCGTAAAAAATACCGATCGGTCCGGAAATTCCTTTGATCGATTCCTCCCCCAGGAAAAGTTTTTTGATTAATTGAATGGTCAGCGTAGTTAAAGACAAAGTTTCTTTAAATCCATTGGTAATAGCTTGCCCCAGCGGATATTTTTTAATCACCGTTTTAGGCCGCAAAATAACTCCGATATCACCCTGCTGCTTACGATGCGGAATTAATTCGGCTTGAATAATTGCCCCCCCCCTTTTAACTTCCAATTTAATAATTTGATTCTCGCTACCGGTCACCAGTTTGCTTAATTCTTCCAGCGAACCTATTTTTTTATTATTAGCCGAAATAATTACGTCTCTGGTTTGCAATCCTGCTTCGGCCAAAGGAGTGCCGGTAATTACTTCTCCGATTATATTAGCAGTCAAAAGTCCTATTTGAATACGGCGGTTGCCCCCGGGATTTTTGATGGGCGTAATGGCTGATAATTCTATTCGCTGGCCGTTTCGTTCCACGACAATACTAATAGATTCTTCTTTATAGGTTTGAATTGCTTTAACCATTTGTCCCCAGGAAACAACCGGTTGTCCATTAATCGCCACGATGTTATCGTTATCCTGCATACCGGCCTGGGCGGCCGGACCATTTTTAGTTACGACCACCACCGGCGCAAAATTTGCCTCATCTATTTCTAGATCATAATATATTAGTTTCATTGGCGCCGGGGT
>CAKKQI010000261.1 GCA_919901895.1 Candidatus Brocadiaceae bacterium
TATCCTGTTACAAAAGGTTACGGAAAGGTTACAGGAGGTTACACAAGGTTACCGTAAATTCAAGTAACCTTAATGTAACATCTTGTAACTTGTTGTAACTTTTTACCTATTAATCCCCGGAAACAACAGTAATAATCCAATCGTTACTCCGGTTTCATCTCTACCCGTTCCCGCTGGATCGTCGGCTGGTTAACCGTGGTAAAAGTGGTTTTTAACCGGTTCATCAGGTAAAAAATATCAGCCGGATTGGAAATAACATCGGCAAAAATAATAAAATGAGCGACCGGTGTTGATTTATCCTCCACGCCGATATCGCCGGTGAAGCCGCCGCTTTCATTTTTTACGTTATCCAGCCGGACATAGTGGGTCGTTTTATTATCCGGCGTCAGGCAGGCAAGTGTTAATCCGCCAGGGGTAGTGCGGAGCGACCAGTGGCTGTCAGGATTCATAATGACCTGATTCCGTTCAGAAAGTATATTTCCGGTCAGATAATTAGGAAAAAGATACTTTACCGGTTCAATCAATTTTGGTTCCGTATTATAATTATGAATGCGATAAGTGGCCACGTTCATCGTCACTTCGCAGAGCGGGAGGTCGTGATAAAAAGTAAGGCGTTTGGAAAATCCGTCCGGGGTGCTGGCGTGATAACGCGTCATTAACGGTCCGTTGGCTTCGCAGGTCAAATCAAACATTGCGTTTTGGTTATCGGACCCGCCTGTCCCGTCCCGCCGTTCAGTCGAGGTTTGCCTATGGACGACGCCTTCGGTTGGAACCAGCGTGGTCGGGAACGGCGAGGCAGGTGTCTCCAGAAACGCCCGTGTTTTTTTTACGTCATAATTAATAATATCAGTATCACTCATTTTTTTTATTTCCCATCTGGTAATCCGGCCGCCGCGCCGGTCAACCAGAACTTTCATAAATTTATTTTCCACCCAGGCGTTGCCTTTTCGGGCGGATTTGGCGCTGAGTCCTTTGATCTTATAATCAGGTTTACGTTTAGGAGACTTTTTCTTAACAGGTTTAGTATCAAAATAAACACAGAAAGAGCGGGTTGAGTCTTTGGTCAGTGTGCCGTTGATTCGCCAGAAGAGATTAACATCCGCGTTGTATTTCGGATTGAAATCAGGTCGCGGGTCGCTTTGAAAAGGAATTTCGGTTAACGGGCTGCCGTCCGCCGAATACTCAATGACCCTGGTAGAGTTTAAATCAAATTCTTCATCAGGCCCCGATGATATCGATATCGGGACAGGCCCCGATGAGATCGGGGTCTCAGGGCGTAATTTTTTTAATTCTTCCAGTAATTCGGAAAAATTCAGATGGACTTCAGTTGGGTAATCGGTTCTTTCTTCATAATTCTCTATTTTTAATTTCACCCGGTAACGCCAGTCCCGGTCCCACCAGCGGAAAATTTTCGTTACCTCCGGAGTTGATGAAACTAACGACGGAGTAATTAACCGTTGTGGGAATGTTTTGGTTTCCAGGTTAAGGGCGAAAGGTTCGGGGAGCGTTTCATTTAAAGTGAAATCGGCTAATATATTTTTTAATTGCGTCTGCTTGGCAATATAAAGATTATTTAATCCGGTAAATTTATTCAGATTTTCTTTTAAGAGGTGCTGGCGGTAAACCGGCTGCCAGAGGTTAAGATAAATAGTTTGCAAAGCCGCGGCGTTACGTGAGAGTTCTTCCATGATTTTATTCGATTTTTCAAGATTAATTATGACGGCCTCGCGGTCATAACGCTGTTCCGAATAAGTGGTGCGGTAAAGTTGGGCGAGTGATTCGGTTTGTTGGAATTTATCGGCGAGGTGTTCCCAGCGCCGGGCGGCCAGGAAAAGATAATCCAGTGTTTCCTGATGCCGCCGGGCTTTTTGTTTTAGAATGACCGAGCGGGCAGCTGAATCCTGCGCGATTTGCTTGATGGTTTTAATCCGGTCCGGGAAATCTGCTACGGTTAAGGAAAACCGGCTGGTAAACGGGTCGCTCCATAAAAGATTATTCGTGCTGTCCGGAAAATTCAAAAGGGTATGCGGTTGAGCCAGTTGGTTTATTAATTCGGGGCCTTCGTCGCCGTCCACCCCGTAGAAACTATAAGTAAATTTCCGGTTAAAGACCGATTCGTTGCTCCGTTCCGGTAGCCAGGCGCATTCGGCGAACCAGGTAATCGGATACCAGGCCAGGTCCGTAAAATTTTCACCGTCCCCGCCTGGACGGGGCCAGCTCGAACAGAGCATTGCGCCCATCACTTTTTCCTGCCAGCCCTCCTGTAAAAAATACTTGATGTTAGCGGTGGTTTTGGGGATGACCGGAAAAATCTGACGTTCGGACCAGAGGCCGGGGCAGACAAATTGTTCCAGGTGCGCATTTTTGAGCGGGAGAATAAAAGAGCGGTATTGATATTTTTGAGACGAGTCCGAAGTCTCAGGGCTAAACTGCCAGTTCATCGCGATAGCGCCGCGGGGAAGTTTTTCAATAATTCTTTGGTGTTTTAAAGATGCGTCCGCCCAGAACATAATTTTTTCATGATAAGGTTCCAGGACGTCCATTAAATTATGAAAATGACGGTTATAAATATCGTCAAAACCACCTTTCAAAAATAAATCACGGCTGCTATTTTCCGGATTATTCCAATCGTAAGGGTTGCGTCCGGAGGCATCACGCGGTTCGGCGCAATTGATATGAAAAAATTTTGATTCGTAAAGCGGAATTAGTTCCCGGTAAATTTCTGATAAAAATTCATACGATTCTTTTTTGACCGGCGAGAGAACCAGCGGATTTTGTTGATTATCGGCCAGATGTTGATATTGAGGTAATTTGAGAATGGAATCCAGCGGACTGAATGATTGAAAATTACCGACCAGTTCAATTTGATATTTTTTGGCGTAAGCGACTAATTCTTTAACTTCTTCCGGTGTTAACACATCAGGCGTAGAGGTAATTTGGGGATGTTTTTTGAAATGAAAAACATTTTCCGTATAAAGCGTGAGCATATTAATCTTATAAAAGGCCAGCGTTTGGATGATTTTTTTCAGATATTCCATCCGGGGGAGAGGCGAACGGCTGATATCAAGTTGCAGTCCGCGGTATTTAAAATCCGGCCAGTCGGTGATGGTTACGCCGGGGACGAGGACTGAATCAAACCGTTGGTTCATCAGTTGACGAATGCTCTGGGCTCCGTAAAAAAGTCCGCGGGAGTGGTTGGCTAAAATAAAAACCGCTTCAGGGGTAACGCTGAGCAGATAACCTTCTTCACCCAACGATTCATTAGGCATTAAACCGATTCGCCTGGTTCGTTCACGGATTAACCGGTCGCGTTGAGGGATTCCCAGCAGGATGATTTTTTTATTTTTGGGAATCAGGGAATCGTTAACCAGCACCGGAACATCAATATTCCAGATATTTTTTAAGTCTTCCCTGATGAGTTCGGCGCTCAGGCGGTCATATTCGTTATGGTTACTTTCCAGTAAAATCAGGAAATTATGGTCAATCAGGCAGGGGAGTTGGGTTGTTTTAATCTGGCGGGGCTGGGGGATAATTTTTATTTCGGACGGGACGGAAGATTGAGATAACCAGTCATCCGGTCCGGTGCCCCGGCAGCCGGAGAAAAAAGAAAGAATTCCTAAAACAAATATGCCGTTACAGTTAAATTTCTTTATTAATGTTAAAAGGTAATGCCGATATACCTTATATTTAAAAACTATGTCATATCGGCATAATCCCAATAA
>CAKKQI010000262.1 GCA_919901895.1 Candidatus Brocadiaceae bacterium
AATACTATGAAGGAATTACCGCATTCCCGCGGTTGGGAGTATGGATTATTACCGGCCGGAAGTTTAGAAGATGTAACTGATTTCTGGTACTGGTTAAGCACTAATGTTTTAACCTGGCGCGGGGCGAACCGGTCAGCACTGGCTCTGGAATCAGTCAATCATCAGCAAGCCAATCGGATTCGTAAGGAAGCAAATAATTATCGTAACGATATTATTAAAAGTTTTGAAACAATGCGGCAATATACACCACTGGTTCGTTTAGCAAATGGACGGTGGGTGCCTGATTATCCCAGTCGCTTATATTGCCGGGGGCGTGATTTCGGTTGGATTCGTGAAGTGCTGGAAGGTTCTATTTATTTACTTATTTCGGGGTTTTATGATGCTAAAAGTAAACCGGCCCAATGGATTTTAGATGATTTTCAGGATAATCGTTATCTCAAACCGCCTTACGGTTACCAGATTCTTGACCCTAAGACAAACTGGTATGACCGGGGTGGATTTTCTATGCAACCGAACCTCCTGGCCGGGTTGATGCCGTATCTGGAGCGGGATGAGATTGAAATTTACCTCTGGATGTTTTTTAACGCCTGGTGCTCCTGTTATCGGGAAGAAATTAATGCGATGGTCGAGCATCCGATGCCGGTTTTAGGTTATTCCAACAGTGCACATTTTAAGACCAGCGACCAGGCCAATGCGGTAATGTGGTTGAGATATATGTATGTCTATGCGACCGATGATACTCTGTATCTGGGCCGGGCGATTCCGCGGGAATGGTTAAAAGACGGTAACGAAATCTGGGCTGAAAAGGTCCATACTTATTTTGGTGAAGTTGGGGTTAGGTATAAATCGGAAGCAGCCCAAGGGAAAATTACGGCGACGGTTCAGTTATCTCTGGAGCAGATACCCAAAAAAATAATCGTCCGGTTCCGTCATCCGGCGAAAAAACCGATTAAATCTGTTAGGGTCAACGGCAATCCTCATGCTAAATTTGACGCGAAAAAAGGTGATGTGGATATTACGGGAATGCGCGGACAGGTGCTAATCGAAGTAGAATATTAACGGGGTTAACCAATTTTTCTTTTGACCGCTTCCTGTCTGCTTTGGTCGGTAAATTTTTGAGGTGAGCAAAACACTAACGCTTTCGGCTTGCAGAACTTCACACAAGCCGGTTCCGGCAAGGCCGGACAGCCGTGGCACTTCCAGGCAGTTTCCTTCGAGAAGGTTAAAGGTGAAAGGTTTAAGGTGTCAGGTTTTTTACGTTTAATCACGCCAAAAGGACAGACCATCAGACACGACCAGCAGCCGACACATTGTTCCTGATTAACAAAAACCAACCCGGTTTTTTTGTCCCGGTTCATCGCACCGGAAATACAGGCATCCAGACAGGGGGCGTCGTCGCAGTGCAGACAGAGAAACGGGATATTGATTTCGGAATGTTGAGCTATCCCAGCCCCGATAGAAGTCCATTTAGGACTTCTATCGGGGTCAGCATTAAATAGTGAGTCCTTAGGGATAAGCGAAATCCCGACCTTTCGGGAGGGAATGGGAAATGGGGATTTCTGAACGCGGATTGCGGAGTGCTGACTATAGATTTCCGGTGTTAGCTGGCTGGTCGCTGCAGTTAGTTTTAACTTTTTAACCGCAATTAAACTTTCTGGTAATGATTCTTTCTGAGAGAATTTGAGATGCGGATGCGAAAGTTTTCCATCCGGGCGGCGTTTAAGCAGATGAAAGGTGCCGGTCTGGTAAGAGGCGCAGGCCAGTTCGCAATCGCGGCAACCGTTACATTTTTCATACTCAACGAATATTTTTTTCAAGGTATATATCCAGAGAATAATTCAGGAAAGACACCATTGGTTAAGTTTTACGAAATTCTTTAGATTTTCTGCGGAAATATTCTTTTAAAGCAGCGGTATCCATAATATTATTATAACATAATGATTTCTTTTTTAATCGTATATTTCTCCACCCGGCCCAGATCAACGCGTTTGGCTAAACCGGGTTCTTCCGGCACTTTAATGAATCCATTTTTTTCCACGCTAACCGGCGGAGTAATAATGTCTTCTTGGTAATAACGCTCGCTGGCCGAGATATCATTGGGCAACTTAAAACCGGGAAGAGAAGCAATGGCGATATTATGCAGCCGGCCGATGCCGGTTTCCAGTAGACCGCCGCACCAGACCGGAATTTTTTTCTGCAGGCATAAATCGTGTATTTTTTTGGCTTCCGATGGGCCGCCGACCCGGGCCGGTTTAATATTAATAATCCGGCAACTTTTCAACGCCAGGGCCTGCTCAGCCGCATGAAAACTGGTAATACTCTCATCAAGACAGATCGGTGTTTTTATTTTCTTTTGCAAAGCCGCATGGTCCATCAGGTCGTTATAAGCCAGCGGTTGTTCAATCATTAACAGTTTATATTTATCCAGTTCTTTAAATAATTTCCAATCATCGGAAGTATAAGCGCCGTTGGCATCAACCGATAGAGCGATATCCGGAAAGACCGAGCGGATTTCTTTAATTGTAATAATATCCCAGCCCGGTTTAATTTTAATTTTAATGCGTTGATATCCTGTTTGGATTGCCGTATTAATTTGCCGCATCAGCTGGGTTAAGGAAATATCAATTCCGAGACTGATTCCGGCCGGAATAGTTTTTTTTGTACCGCCGTAAAGATGTGAAAGAGAATAGCCCTTGGCCTGGGCCTGTAAATCACTGAGGGCAAACTCTACCGCGGCTTTGGCCATTTGATGGCCGCGGATGCGGGAAAAAGACGAAAGAAGAATATTGAGGTTATCCATTTGGCCTTGGGAATCGGTAAATTTTCTGGTTAATAGGGGTGTCAGAAAATTTTTAAGGATATACCAGCAGGTTTCTACCGTTTCCGACGAATAATAAGGGAAAGCCGAAGCCGGCGCTTCGCCATAACCGATAAATCCTTCGCGGTCCCCGACCCGATCGGGGCGGGTATGAAGAATGACCAGGACCGTTTCGTGGTCATAAACCCGTCCGAAACTGGTTTCAAAAAAATTAACCAGCGGTAGTTTCAAATGGCGTAGTTCAAGAATACTTAATTTCATAATCTAGTTACTATAATCGGTTTTAATCTGCGTAATCAGCGGTTAGTAATTAAAACTTTCCGGAAGTAAGTCGTTTAATAGGAAGGCGTTTTCAAAAAAAGTTATCTCCGGTTCCGGTTCTTTCCCGCTCCGACTCGTCCCCGCTCCGCTCTCGCTTGAGCGAGGCGAGGGAGACGCCGCCTTTAGCGAGCCTCGCCCTTGTGGGCGGGAGGGGAGTAATAATACCGCAATAACGCCCAGATTGCAAGCAACATTTTTTATATTTTTCTTTTGAAGATAACTGATAGCCAGACGGGCCATTTTGGTTTGTTTGCGTTTAGTGACGGAGTTTTCCGGTTGTCCGAAATTTAAACTGCGGCGGGTTTTAACTTCAATAAACGAAAAAATACCGTTTTTGTAGGCAATCAGGTCTATTTCTCCGAATGGGCATTTATAATTACGGTCAATTATTTTGTATTTTTGTTTGGCCAGAAAATCACAGGCTATGTTTTCGCCGAGTTGACCGATCGCAATAGGATCGGGGCGGGTTAAATCATTAGATTTTTTCATCGGGCGTGCGCGGGTTTTTTAGTTTTTGGATGAATTGCTGATACCTCGGGTCATTTCTTAAATTACGCAGGTCCGGGTCCTTTTCCATATGATGGAAATCGCTGTAACCTAAAAGAACCGCCATCTCTAATGACTTAAAAGCCTCGTCCAGCATATTAAGATTGCTGTAACTGCAGGTCATATTATAATGGCAGATCGCGTCTTCCGGGGAGACGGTGACCAGTTTTTTATCTATTTCCAGGGCTTTGGCATGCAGGCCTTCTTTGGTGTAAAGGTAGCCCAGGCAGACTAAGGCATCACGGTTACGGTCGTTGGCTTTGACCACCGATTCATAAAGGGCCATTTCAAAATCCTTACTGAAATTAGCCGAAGATAAATTCTTTTTCATAATAAATTATATTTTAATAAAATTTACTTAAATGTCAATATTTTAATTCTCTTCGTGAATTTTGTGCTATCTTCCGGTATTTCATTATTTCCGGATTTCGTGTTTAAATTTTAATTGACTTCGGGCCATTTTCTGGTATAAAATAAAATAAAAATTTTATGGGAGGTTGAAGTATGGAAACAGGAAACGTTACTCTTGTCATTATTGATAACATTATCGGTTTTTTGTTTTCGTTATTAACGGTGGCCGTTATAACTTTTATGACCTGGCGGGTAATCAACGGTTTTTTAACGATTGTCCTGGGTAAAAGTTTGGCTTTTATCGGCGCCTGTTTTTCGGCTCTGCTGATGTTAGCCGCCGGGTTAAAAATATCTTCTGATTATTTAATTGCTTCGCGCCCTTCCCAGCCGCTTTATATTATGCAGGGGTTTATCGGTGGAATTATCGATACTATTAACGCCTGTTTTAGTTCAAAATATCTCAGTCCTTTAGAATTTATTATTCTGGTTTCTTTCGGATTATATTTATGTTACTGGCTGCATACCCGTTTTGTGCCGAAGCATACTACCGAGGAATTTAAACGGCGCATTGATAA
>CAKKQI010000263.1 GCA_919901895.1 Candidatus Brocadiaceae bacterium
TTATGACATTTATCGGTCAAGACCACACATTTCTTAAGCAAACTCATCGCCTGTTTGGTCTTTTCGGTTAACCGGGCGGTATCCTGATTGTCCGCCTGCAATAACTCGGCGCATTCGTTGAGTAAACCGATTGCCGCCGCAGACATCTTGCTGCAATGTTCTATTAAACTCAACTGGACCGATACTTTGGCATCCTTATCTTTGGCCTGCTCGGCCGTTTTGAGTAATTCGTCTGCTTTCTTTAAAAATGATTCGGGTGTCTCGTCCGTATTCGTTTCCGATACTTTATCACCGGTTTGGTGTTTTGAATGATCCTGACCTTCTTTTTCACCGGAATCACTATGACAATTCATCGCAATAGCCACCAGAGTGCTTGCACCCAAACAGACCACCACTAAAACGGCCATCAGCAATTTCCATCCCGAAATAATCGGGATAAGTCTTCCTAACATAATTTCCTCCTGTCCCGCTTCAGCGGGATCAAAAAATAGTTTTACTTAGAGCCTATCCGCCGGATATTACCCGAATAAGTCTTCAACGACCATAAAGGTCGTTGTCTACCTTGGTTCAGCGGGTAGACAACGAGGTTTATCCTCGTTGACTTGATATTCGGATAGGCTCTTAATGTTTATCGTCCTTGTGTTCATTATGCTCCCGGCTGATATATTTGGCCGGTTCTTTTTTAAATAGCTCCAGGCAATCACCGCAACAAAAATAATAAGTCTTACCTTGGTAATCAATCGCCGGCGTGGTCTTTTTCACCTTAAACTTAGAAGTTGTCATAACCGGACAGGCAACTTCCTGTCCAACCTCACTCTCAGCTATTTGATGAACAGTCACTTCCGCACCGGTCACTTTGGGAGCAACCGGTTGAGCCGAAGGCGAAACAGGCGTTTTTTCTTCGCTGCAACCCATTAAGAACCATAAACCAGGCATCATCAAAACACCCCATAAAATCATCTTTTTCATAAATTCCCTCTCTTGGTCAAAAATGCACCTTTGCCCCTAATTTTAATATCAGAACAATCATAATAATATGTAATATCCACCAGCCCGGTTTAAATAATCTGAAATATTGCATCATAAATAAAATTTTTCTCCTATGAGCAGATAACTTATGGCGCCCCGGCCTCCATAAGTTATAGGTCCCGCCATTCGGCGGGAACGTCTGCGAATTGGACCCCGCCCTTTCTACAAACTCATTACCCTAACAAACCAACCGGCTCATTCATTGCTACCATTCGTTCTGGTTGATAAATTCACAGAAAGGGCGGGGTTATCATATCATCTCTTATTCGCTACTTTAACAGCGCATTTCCCGTTGCATAAATCACCCCAATCCCAACCAGATGCACCAACCACCAGCCCAGATTCGGCCAGCGCCAGAATTGGAAACGCAACGGTAATTCTTTCTCCAATTTGGTCATTTCCAGGTCAAATAACACTTTCCCCAGGATAAATTTAACGCTTAAAATAACAATATCAGCCAGGGTAGTTTCAAATACGATCAGTTTTAAACTCCAGTCGGCTGGCTCCGGCAAGCGGGCCAACGAAAAATGAGCCATCGTAATAACTCCCAGAATGACAATCAACCCGTTTAATAAATAGGCCAGCGGAACCAGCGGCGACCAGAAAAACAACAAAGGAATCATTAAGATACTGGCCAATCCCAGTAAAAACGGTATCAGGTGAACCGGGTCATGCTGCGGCGGATGGATTCGCATATGAAGCAGCCAGCCGCCTAAAGAAAGCAGAAACAAACCGATTATCAATGTTATTTTTAAATTTTGTTTCTGGGTCATAATTCGTCAGTTCCTATTCTTTCATCCTATTTACTGAACTCTTGCGAAATGACCCCTCTGTCATTCCCGCGAAGGCGGGAATCCAGTAATCACAGGTGGGTCTGGATTCCCCCGCTTTCGCGGGGGCGAAGCCTGCTGGAGTTTACCCCGTATCGGATACGGGGCAGGAATGACACCTTTTGGACAACCTATTTCTCGTTTCGCAAGAATTCTGTATTCATCACTCATCATTTATAATTTTATTTTCCCTTTAACCTTTTACTTATGTCCG
>CAKKQI010000264.1 GCA_919901895.1 Candidatus Brocadiaceae bacterium
CCCGCTCCTCTAGAGTTAGCCCTGACGTTGCTTGTGCTTCGGATTGGAACAGATAACCCGGACCACGCCTTTGCGTCTGATAATCTGGCAGTTTTCACAAATACGTTTAACGGATGCCCTGACTTTCATATCTAACCTCGGTAAACAATTCGGCCTTTGGATAAATCGTAAGGTGATATTTCTACGGTAACTTTATCACCGGGTAAAATTTTTATAAAATGCATTCTTAATTTTCCGGCGACATGAGCTAAAATCAGATGCCCGCCTTTAAGCTCGACCCGAAACATCGCATTTGGTAATGCTTCCTTGATAATTCCTTCGGTCCTGATGGCTTCTTCTTTAGGCATAATTTAACCACTGATCCCGTCAAGGCGGGACTGATTACACTAATTAAAATCTAACCACACGAATGTCGGGAAACACGGATTAAACCAGTGAAATCCGTAGTCAAATCCGTGTAATCAGTGGTTAGGAATTAACCGGTTAAAACTTCCCGGCCGTTTTCCGTAACCGCGACCGTATGTTCAAAATGAGCCGAAAGTTTTCTGTCTTTAGTGACCACCGTCCATTTATTGGGAAGTATTTCCACTTCCCAGCCGCCTTCATTAATCATCGGTTCCAGTGCGACCACTAATCCGGGTTTTAAAATAACCTCAATATTATCTTTCGGCGGCATCACGTAATTAGGCACCTGGGGGTCTTCATGCATCGCTGAACCGATGCCATGTCCGACAAAATCGCGCACCACGGAAAAACCGTTTGATTCGGCCAGGTTTTGAATCACCGCGGAAACTGAAGATAATTTTACATTCGGTTGCATTTGTTCAATCGCGCGGTTCAAAGAGTTCCTGGTTATTTCAATTAATTTTCTCGCCCGTTCCGTAATCTGGCCGACCGGTAAAGTTATGGCCGCATCGGCAAAATAATTTTTGTATTCTACCCCGACATCAATGCTGGCGATATCGCCTTCTTTAAGAATTCTTTTATCCGGAATACCGTGAACAACTTCTTCATTTACCGAAACGCAGATATTTCCCGGATAACCGCGGTATCCTTTAAAAGCAGGTATTCCCATCCGGCTTAAAATGTAATCGGCGGCCGCTTTATCCAGTTCCAAAGTACTCAAACCGGGGCGGATAATTTTTTTAATCAGGTTAAAAGCGCCGGCGACAATCAGGCCGGCTTCGCGCATTATTTTTAACTCACGCTCTGATTTATAATATATCATTTCCCCGGAATTTTTTCAAGTATCTCTTTAAAAACGCGGTCAATGGTTGATTCACCACGGATATTAAATAGTTTTTGCTGTTGCTTATAAAAATAAATTAACGAAGCCGTTTGTTCCTCGTAAACTTTCAATCTTTGTTTGATCGTTTCAATTTTGTCATCCGAACGCTGGTAAATCTCGCTGCCGCATTTTTCACATTTGTCTCCGTTTTTAGAAGGGGCATAAATCAGGTGATAATTCCAGCCGCAGCGCCGGCAGATCCGCCGTTCCGATAATCGCTCAATTAAAATAGCATCCGAAACATCAATATAAAAAACTGCATCAATTTTTTGGTTGGTTTTTCCGATCAGGGTATCAAACGACTTCGCCTGTTCAATCGTTCGGGGAAAACCATCCAGGATAAATCCTTCAGTGCAATCCGGTTTATTAATCCGGTCGGAAATTATTCCCGAAGCAACGTGGTCCGGCACCAGGTTTCCTTTGTCCATAATATCCTTACTTTGCAATCCCAGTGAACTGGCATTCATCACTTCATCTCTCAGGATGTTTCCCGTGGCAATATGGGGTAGTTTCAGATGTTCGCTAAGCCGTTTTCCCTGGGTTCCCTTGCCGGAGCCCGGAGGTCCCAGGAATGCAATAATCATATTTAACGTCTTCCTTTAATCCGGCCTTTTTTCATAAACCCGTCATATTCCCGCATCAAAAGGTGCGATTCTACTTTTTGCATAATATCAAGACCGACTCCGACGATGATTAAAATACCGGTGCCGCCCAGGAATCCGGCGACATAGCTGCTGACGCCCAGTGCGGCGGCCGATAAAGTGGGCATTAAAATAATGGCGGTAAGACACGCCCCTTCAACCAGGGTAATCCGGTTCATTACATTTTGTAAATAGAGCGCCGTATCGTGACCGGGCCGGATGCCCGGGACAAAACTGCCCGATTCTTTAAGCATATCGGACATTTCAACCGGCCGGAAATATAAATTATTCCAGAAATAGGAAAAGAAAAAGATAAAAACGATATAAAGAAGTGTGTACCAGAAACCGCTCTGGCTCATATCAAATACTTTTCCCAGCCAGGTTGAGCCGGCAATGTTGCCGATGGTATAAGGAACCATCATTAAAGTGCTGGCGAAAATAACCGGCATTACGCCGGCGTGGTTAATCCGTAGGGGCAGGTAGTGTCTTTGTCCGCCGTAAACGTGCCGGCCGCGGATATGTTTGGAATATTGAACCGGAATCCGCCGCTGGGCCTGGGTGATATACACAATGGCCGCAATTGATCCCAGATAAAGTAATAATAAAATTAACGGCTTGTCCGGGGTCAGAGTATCAGCGTCAATACTTTTATTTATTTCCATAATCGCCGCCGGAATACCGTCTATAATTCCGGACATAATAATCAGAGATGCTCCGTTACCGATACCGTATTCGGTAATCTGTTCGCCCAGCCACATGACAAACATTGAACCGGCGGTAAAGCAAAGCACGGAGGTGAAAATAAAGGAAAACCCGGGATTTAGAGCCAGATTGTTTTTGATTAAAACTATTGATGCCGAAACGCCCCAGAAGATACAGATTGGCACGGTGGCATACCTGGTATATTGGCTGATTTTGCGGTAGCCGGAAGGTCCTTCTTTAGCCAGGGCTTCCAGTCTAGGGACAACTTTAATCAGGAGTGAAAACATGATGGAGGCGGTAATATAAGGCATGATGCCCAGGGAAAAGACCGAAAGTTGAAGATTTCCGCCGCCCCCGCCGGTAAAAAATCTGATATAACCAGTTACCGCGCCAAAATTAGCGACCAGCTCCGCCATCAAGTCACGGAAAGCTTTCATATTCACGCCCGGCAACGGTACAAAAATGCCGAACCGCCAGACGATCAGGACGCCTAAAGTAAAAAGAATCCGGCGCCGTAGTTCCGGAATCATAAAAATATTAGTAATAATCTCAATAATTCGTTTCATAATAAATTTTTATGCGAAAAATTAGAGTCCGTGTTTAATTTTATGAGACCCTTCATCCCGCTTCAGCGTGATTCAGGGTGAGACGGTTGACTTTATCAACAGCCTCAATTTATGCTTTTATCCTGACGGCCTGGCTTTTGGCTTCGGTTATTTTCTTCTCGGCGCTTTTGCTGAAGAGATGGGCGGTGATGGTTAGATTTTGTCTGGTTAAATTACCCTGTCCGAGGATTTTGATTTTATTAAAAGGGCCTCTAACTAAATGCGCTTCAATCAATTTAGCCGGGTCAATTTTATCTCCGTCGTTAAAACGGTTGAGTTTTTCAACGTTGACAATGGCAATAGTAGATTGAAACTTAAAATTAGAAAATCCTCTTTTGGGGATCCGGCGGACAAGCGGGGTCTGGCCGCCTTCAAAAAGGGGTGAAAAACTGACGCCGCTCCGGGCCTTCTGCCCTTTATGGCCGCGGGTAGAGGTTTTCCCGTGTCCCGAACCGGTCCCGCGTCCGACGATTTTTTTCTTTTTCCTGATTACTTTAACCCGGTGTTTTAATTGAGCCAGATTCATATAACACTACCTCCGCGTAGTTTTTCCCATTCCGTTTTGGTATGTAATTTTTGCAAGGCGTAAAGAGTAGCTTTTAAGACATTGGTCGGATTGGTGCTGCCGAGGACTTTACCGAGGATATCTTTGATCCCGGCTAGTTCCAGCACGGCGCGCATAGCCGAACCGGCGATAATACCGGTTCCCCGGCAGGCCGGGCGTAATAAAACAGTGGTGGCGCCATACTTGGCTTCGGTCCAGTGGGGGATGGTGGTATCTTTAATCGGGACTTTAATTAGATGTCTTTGTCCGAATTTAACGGCTTTTTCTATGGCGATGGGTACCTCTCCGGCTTTTCCTTTGCCGTAGCCCACCAAACCTTTGCGGTTACCGACGGCGACCAGTGCGGTAAAACTGAACCTTTTGCCGCCTTTAACCACTTTAGTACAACGCTTGGCTTTGACCAGAATTTCTTCTAATTCGACATGTTGACCCGGCTGTCCGGACTCGCGGCCGACCAAGTTTAATTTCATTGCCATTTTAATAATATCTCCTATGTGAATGATTACCCGTCTCTTCCCGCCCAGGCGGGATGAGGCGACACAGATTTTGAAACTGCGATTACACAGATGGAAAGAAATAAATATCTGTCCCGCTAAAACGGGATTAATCTATGTAATCTATTTTCCGCCTGAGACGGACCGCCTTTGGCGGTAATAATCACCGTAATCAGATCGCATCTTCAAATTTTTAAACCGCCGGCCCGAACGGCTTCAGCCAGCGCTTTAATCCGGCCGTGGTACGGAAATGACCCCCGGTCAAAAACCGCTTCTTTGATTCCTTTTTGCAAAGCTAATTCCGCCAGTTTCCGGCCGACCGCTTTGGCCGCCGTAATATTACCGGTTGATTTTAATTCTTTTTTTACTTCCGGGGAAAGAGTGCAAAGACTGCACAGGGTCTGCCCGTCTGTATCATTAATCAGTTGGGTATAAAGATGATTAATACTGCGAAAGACGTTTAAGCGAGGTTTGGTGGCCGTACCAAAAATTTTTTTACGGACGTGCCGGTGCCTTCTGATTCTTTTCTGTCGTTTTTCTTTTAATTGCATAAAGTTTACCCCGCGAGGTTATGTTCCGGAAACAAAGTTTTCCCCGCCTTACGGCGGATAACTTCATCAGTGTATTTTATTCCCTTAAGATTGTACGGTTCAGCCGGTTTAACGAACCTGATATTGGCGGAATACTGACCGACCAATTCTTTATCCGTTCCCTGAATTACGACCAGGTTAGGGTTAGGAATCGTGACGGTAATGCCTTTGGGAACCGGCATTTTAACCGGGTGGCTGAGTCCGATCTGAAGAATCAGGTCCGTTCCCTGCAGTTTGGCGTTATAACCGGTTCCGTGGATTTCTAATTTTTTTTCGTATCCAGTGAAGACACCGATTACCATATTATTGATTACGCTGCGGCTTAAACCGTGAATCATTTTATTTTCCTTAGTGGCCTCAGGACATTCGACGATTATTTTTTTAGCGGTTTCTTCCACCTTGATTTTTACGGTAGAAGGGAAAGTCCGTTCCAGGGTTCCTTTAGGTCCGGCCACTTTTAATTTGTTATTTTCTACGCTGGCTTTAACACCTTCTAATATTTCAACCGGACGTCTGCCGATACGTGACATTTTATTCTCCACAGATTACACTGATTATAATTAGTTGATTACACAGACCATCCGGCCAACGGATGTTTTACCACACTTCGCAAAGCACTTCGCCGCCCAATTTAAGTTTTTTACATTCCTTATCGCTCATTACTCCTTTATGGGTGGAGATAATTGCCAGGCCGAACCCGTCAAGAATCTTGCCCATCTTGGCAGCATTGCGATAAACCCGCCGGCCGGGTTTGCTAATCCGGACGAGCCGATTGATTAATTTTCCCCCTCGGGCGGTATATTTTAAGTAAACATGTAAAGACTGTTTTTTATCTTCAACAGTTGTTTTGACATCCTTAACGTAGCCTTTTTCTTTAAGAATCGCCAGTATCTGTGTTTTTAATCCGGAAGCCGGAATAACCACTTTTTCTGCGTTACGCATTAGTCCGTTTTTAATGCGGACCAGCATATCCGCAATCGGGTCAGTCATGCTCATAGCGTTTCCTTTTAAGTATTAATTATGAAGTATAAATCATGAAATATGTTTCACTCATAATTCATAACTCATCAGCCGAAAGACTGATCCGTCTCCGCCATAGGACGGATTCGTCCCCGCCAAGGCGGGGCGAACATGAAAGGATAAATTATAAATTTATTTAACAGCAGGCTTTTTTGACACCGGGAAGTTTTCCTTCCGAGGCCAGGTTCCTGAAACAAATTCGGCACATATTAAACCGGCGTAAAAAAGCCCGCCGGCGTCCGCACAGCGGGCAACGGTTGTATTTTCTGACTTTAAATTTTGGTTCCTGTTGCTGTTTTATTCTTAATGCTTTACGCGCCATAATACTTTTTTTCTTTATCCGTTATTCCGTGCCTGACACGGAATCCATTCTTTAATTAGCGTCTAATTTGTGTCAATTCGTGTTATCACTCCTGAAAGGCATTCCTAAAAGTTTTAAAAGTTCGTAAGAATTTTGCGCCGACCTGTTTTTTATAACGATGGTAATATCCATTCCCTGGACGAATTTTACCTCGTCAATGTTAATTTCCGGGAAAACGGACTGTTCGGAGATACCCATGTTAAAATTACCCGATTGGTCAAATGAATTTTTATTCAATCCGCGGAAATCACGCAGGCGCGGGATAACGATGCTGATGAGCCGGTCCAGAAATTCATACATCATTTTTCCGCGCATGGTTACTTTACAGCCAATCTGCTGTTTTTCCCTTAATTTAAATCCGGCCACACTTTTCCGGGCGCTGGTAATCACCGGTTGCTGACCGGTAATAATGGCTAAATCTTTTACCGCCGCGGGAATCCGGTCTTTATTCTCAGTGGCTTTACCAACCCCCATGCTGACCACGATTTTTTCCAGCTGGGGAACAGCCATTTTGTTTTTCAGGCTTAACCGCTTCTGCAATTCCAGCGTGATTTCTTTTTTGTATTTTTCAAGTAATCGGGCCACGGTTCGTTACCTCACCATAAATAGTTTATAGTTCCGCAATCGGCTGAAGGCACTTCTTACAGGTGCGCATTTTAGTGCCGTCCGGGGTTATTTTATAATTAATCCGGGTTGGTTTATGACAATTGGTGCAAAGTAATTGGACGTTGGAAATTTGAACGGGCGCTTCTCTCTGGATTCGGGCGCCGTGCGGGTATTGCTGGTTGCGTTTCAGGTGTTTCCAGACCAGATGGATTCCCTGCACTGTAACGGTATTTTTTTCCGGGAAGACCCTGAGTACTTTCCCTTCCTTCCCGTTACCGGCGCCGGTAATTATCTTCACCACGTCATTTTTTCTGATGTTCATATCTTTTATTTCGTAAAAGAGCCGATTTCTTAATTTCCCAATATTCTAATAACCTAGACCACTTCCGGGGCCAGGGAGATAATTTTCATGAAA
The DNA here is from genome assembly GCA_919901895.1 of Candidatus Brocadiaceae bacterium. GTDB lineage: Bacteria > Planctomycetota > MHYJ01 > JACQXL01 > CAKKQI01 > CAKKQI01. The sequence continues at coordinate 7,288 of CAKKQI010000264.1, forward strand.
TTTTTGCGTAATTCGCGGGGAATCGCTCCGAAAATACGGGTGCCCCTGGGATTATTATCCTCATCCAGTAAGACGATGGCATTTTTGTCAAAACGCACGTATGAA
>CAKKQI010000265.1 GCA_919901895.1 Candidatus Brocadiaceae bacterium
TGTTGCCGGCGAAACCTCGGCTGATTTACACGGGGCCAACTTAGTTCTATCGCTCAAAAAACTGGCCGGGGAAAAAAAACTGCCGCTGCCCGGAATAATGGGATTGGGCGGACCACAGATGCAATCAGCCGGCGTAGAAATTTTTCATGACTTAACCCAACTGGCTTCAGCCGGACTTGACCCTCTGCGCCATTTTAATAAATTCGCCCAGATCTTCAGACAATTAATCACCCGCGTTAGAAAAGAAAAACCGGCTCTGGCTGTCCTGATTGACTTTCCGGATTTTAACCTCCGCCTGGCCAAAAAATTAAAAGAATCAGGCATTCCGGTCATTTATTACATCAGCCCGCAAATCTGGGCCTGGCGGCCTGGCCGCATCAAAACGATCGCCCGCGTCGTTGATAAAATGCTCGTCATTTTTGAATTTGAAAAAAAACTCTACCAGAAATATCATATCCCGGTAGAATTTGTCGGACATCCGTTGTTAGACGTAATTGCCGAAGTTAGCAATCAGAAATTGGAAGTTAGGAAGCGGTTGAATTTAAAAGAAAATGATTTTATAATCGGCTTGTTACCAGGGAGCCGGGAGAATGAAGTCAAACGGCATTTACCCGAGATGCTTAAAGCGGGAAAAATATTGCTGGAAAAATGGAGTACCGGGATAACGGGAAACCGGACGAATGCCCAACCGGTTTTTATTATCGCGGCGGCTCCGAAAATATCGCCTTCTTTAATCAAACGCCTGATCTCTAACTTTCCACTTCCAGCTCACATTTATTATAATCAACCGTATGAAGTAATGCAGGCCAGTAACCTCTTAATGACCTCTTCCGGAACCGCCACGGTGGAGGCGGCGATTTTTGGAATACCGATGGTGGTAATGTATAAAGTTTCATTTTTAACGGCGCTGGCTTTCAAGCCGTTAATCAAAACGCCTTATTATTCAATGGTTAATATCCTGGCCGGGAAAAAGGTTGTGCCGGAATTTATCCAGCAAGAAGCCAGAGCGGAAAAAATCGCGGCCGCCGCCCTGGAAATGATTCAGAAAAACAGATTACCCCAAATCTCCGGGGAACTTATTAAAATCCGCCAATCGCTGGGTTCGCCCGGCGCTTCAACCCGCGCCGCGGAAGTTATTCTAGATCATCTTCACAAATGCATTCCTAAATTGCAGCAATCTGTCAGGTAGATTGTCGGGATACATTTCATCTTAATCGTAGTTACAATTTTACTTGCCGCGTTAGACGTTATCCGGTATAATACCACCTATGAATACCGATTTAAATTATGCCAGAAAAATATTAAAAACTGAAATTACGGCGATTCGGTCGATTTACAGACGGTTAAACCGTCATTTCAATTCAGCGGTTCAGTTAATATTAAAATGTAAGGGCCGGGTCGTGGTTACCGGTATGGGAAAAACCGGTATTATCGGCGAAAAAATTTCCGCGACAATGGCCAGCACCGGCACCCCTTCGCTTTTTCTTCATCCGGCCGAGGCCTACCACGGGGATCTGGGGCGAATCACCCCGGCTGATACCGTGCTGGTTCTTTCCAACAGCGGAACGACCGAGGAACTGGTCCGGTTATTACCGGCCATTAAAAAAATCGGAGCCCGGGTCATTTCTATTACCCGTTCTAAAAACTCCCCTCTGGGAAAACACAGTACTGTCGTCCTGGAAATCGGCCGGATTACCGAAGCCTGTCACTGGGGACTGGTGCCTTCGGCCAGCACGACGGCGATGCTGGCCCTGGGTGACGCCCTGGCTTTAACCGTTTTTAAAAACCGGAAATTAACCCGGGAGCAATACGCGTTTTATCATCCGGGCGGAGAACTGGGCCGGAAATTATTAAAAGTTAAGGATATTATGCGCACCGGCAAACAAAACCCGGTCATTTCCGAAAACCAGACGGTAAAAACAGCCCTGGAATTGATTACCCGCGGCCGCGCTGGCGCCATCAGCATCGTTAATCACCGCCGGAAATTAACCGGTATTTTTACCGACGGCGACCTGCGCCGCCACCTTCGGGCCGACCAGAATCTGCTTGACGAAAAAATCAAAAAAGTAATGACCGGCAATCCGATTACCGTTCATCCCGATAAATTAGCCGCTGAGGCATTTCAGATATTGCGTGATAAGAAAATTGACGAGATTCCGGTTGTTGATAAACAAGGCAAACCGGTCGGTCTGCTGGACGTCCAGGATTTACTGGAAGCCGGAATGGTCTAAACACGAAATCGCTAAATTTTTATGGACTTAGCACAGATAAAAATACTGGTAACGGATGTGGACGGCGTGATGACCGACGGCCGGATTATCCTGGATGACCGGGGCGTGGAAACCAAATTATTTAATGTCCAGGATGGCGCCGGTATAAAATATCTGGAACGGGCCGGAATCAAGACCGCCATTATTACCGGTCGGTATTCGCTGGTGGTAAAACACCGCGCCAAAGAATTAAAGATTAAAGATGTCTTTCAAGGCTGCAAAAATAAAATCCCGGCCCTGGAGCAGTTAGCTAAAAAATATCGGTTGAAATACAAGGAAATCTGTTACATCGGAGACGACCTGCCGGATATTCCGATAATGAAATTAGTCGGTTACCCGGTCGCGGTTTACAATGCCCGGCCGGAGGTTAAAAGATATGCCCGTTACATTACAAAAGTTCCGGGCGGGTATGGAGCTATCAGGGAAGTAACCGACAAAATTTTACGCGCCCAAAAAAAATGGCCCCGGCTGTTAAAACGCTATTAAGCCACAAATAAACACGAATAAAGCTCAATACAGATAAACACGAATTATGAAAACAAATTTTTCCCTATTTCTGCTGATTGTTTTATTAATGTTAAGTCCCGATAACATCGGGATATCAGCTCAATCTTCCGCTCCGGCTGACCGCCCTAAACCGGTGGAAGTTTCCCAGGACGTTGAAAACTGGTCCTATCCTCATTACCATGATAACCGGCTGGTTTGGGAAGGCAAAGGAGAAAAAGCCCACATCACCGGTGAAACGGAAGTTGTCGCCGAAAAATTCCAACTGCTTTACCATTACCAGTCTAAAAATGCAACGGCCGGCGAAGAATTAATCAGATTTAAGGCCGAACAAGGTTTAATTAACCGGGCAAATAATGAAGCCATTTTCCGGGAAGATGTCATAGTAAAAACAGAATCTCCGGTGGCGGCGGAAGACAATCCGGCGAACGGATCGGCGAGCCGGACGGAATTAAAAACACCGGAACTTTTTATGAATTTAACAACGCAGGTAATTTCTTCGACTGTCCAGACGGTTTTAAGCCAACCGGATTTAATTATTACCGGCACCGGCTTAACGGCTGAGATCAACCTCGGCCTGGTAAAGATGCACCGGGAAATTCTGACTTTTATTGAAGGAAGCAACCTTTCTTCTTTTTCACTTTATCCGGTCGTGCTTGATGTGCCGCCGGAACAAAAAAAGCAGGTTGAAATAACGGTCACCTGCGCCGGACCTTTAAGTGTCGAAAAAATTAATTCCGTTTTAACGAATCCGACTCAACAAAAAATAAATTTCAAGAACAACGTGGTGCTGGTAAAACAAACGCTGACTGCTCCTCTTTTAGCGGAAACAAAACTTTATGCCGACGAACTGGAGATAATTTTAATCAACCGACCGGTTAGCCCAACTGGTCCCGTTATCGGCGGGACGGACAACGACACGCAAAAAACAGAATCGGTAATTTCCCGCTTAATCGCTTCCGGTCATGTGCGCATTGAAGACGGAACGACCAATGCTTTCTGCCATCAAGTTGATTGGGATGAATCAACCCAACGCGTTACTTTTTGGGGAGGGAACGAACAGATGGCCCGAATAACACGCGATACCCTTAACGCCATCCGGCCGAACGACTCAGGCCCCGACAAAATCGGGGCCGGGACAAAACCGGAACCGGCTATCACTTTGCAAGCGCAAGAAATTGAAAACTTTAGCGCCGATGATATTTTTATTCTTAAAGGAAAAAAAGAAGCGATTTTTTTTAACCAGGAAAACAAACCGGCCCCCAATGATTTTCCCGAAATAGTCCCACCCGGCAGGGCGGGGCAATTTAATAAAATCCATGTAACGGCAAAAAACAATGCCGTCGTCAGTCTTAAAACATACCGAGCCAGTTTCAAAAATAAGGTTCGCGTAATTCAAAAAAATGAACCGGACGAAACGGCCGGCCAACCGGTTGATTTTCAAAGTGTTATGAAAGCCGACCGGTTAATCCTAACCCTGGACAGCCAGCGCAACGAAATTAAAAACGCCTGCGCCTGGGGAAATATTTTGATTACCAATAAAGACGGCAGCCGGATTATCGGAAAAATATTTGAATGGGAACCGGCTAAAAATATTTTCAAAATAAAATCCGATTACCTGGTCAAGGCCTGGCATCAGAATCAGCTGATTAAAGCACATGAAATAATTGTTCATACCGCTTCTAAAACCGGCGGACAGTTCGGGAATTGGTCGCAGATAGAAGCCAAAAATAAAAACGGCACGCCGGGCACAATAGAAATTCGGAGCAATCCGCCGCGGGTGGAAAAAGAAAATTAATTATGCCGCAGATTGAATCGGTTTATAATCCCCAGAATGTTGAAAGCCTTATCTATGATTTCTGGGAAAAGAAAGGTTATTTCCACGGCCGGGTAAATCCAGAAAAAAAACCATTCTCGGTGGTGATTCCGCCGCCCAATATCACCGGTATCCTGCATATGGGACATGTGATGGATGAAACGCCTCAGGATATTATGGTCCGCCTGCGCCGGATGCAAGGGTATGAAACGGTCTGGGTGCCCGGCACCGACCACGCCGGCATCGCCACCCAGAATGCGGTGGAAAGAAATTTAGCCGAACAGAAATTAAAGCGCCACGATTTGGGCCGTGAAGAATTCGTCAGGCGAGTCTGGACCTGGAAAGAAAAATACGGTTCGACGATCATCCAGCAATTAAAACGATTGGGTTGCTCCTGTGACTGGGAACGTCTGCGTTTTACAATGGATGATAATTACTCGGCCGCAGTTCTTGAAGTTTTTGTCCGCCTCTGGAAAAAAGGATTAATTTACCAGGGCGATTATATCGTTAACTGGTGCCCGCGTTGCCAGACAGCACTCTCTGATGAAGAGGTTAACCACGAGAATATTGAAGGCGGACTTCACTGGATTAGATACCCCTTAGCAAAAAGTAAAGACGACTATATCGTAGTAGCTACCACCAGACCAGAAACGATGTTGGGTGATACAGCCGTGGTGGTGCATCCGGATGATCAACGGTATAAAAATGTAATCGGTCAACCGGTTATCCTGCCCTTGGTTAACCGGGAAATCCCGATAATTAGCGACCCCTTTGCTAATCCGGAATTCGGCTCCGGCGCAGTCAAGGTGACGCCGGCTCACGACCCGAATGATTTTATCTTGGGTCAACGTTATAACTTGCCCAGTATTAAAGTAATTGGACCGGACGGCCGGATGAACGAGAATGCCGGTAAATATCAAGGACTGGACCGTTTTGAAGCACGTCAACAAATTATCGCTGACTTAAAAAAATCCGGAATCTACGAGAAGCGGGATAAACACCAACACGCGGTCGGTCATTGCTCACGATGTGAAACAATAATTGAGCCGTATCTTTCCCTCCAATGGTTTGTAAAGATGAAGCCGTTAGCCGAACCGGCGATCAAAGCGGTTAAAGAAGGCCAGGTTAAATTCTATCCGGAAAGATGGACAAAAGTATATCTTAACTGGATGGAAAATATACGTGACTGGTGTATTTCCCGCCAACTCTGGTGGGGACATCGGATACCGGTCTGGTATTGCCAGAAGACCAGAGGGCCAGAAGATAAACAGACCAACAGACCAACAGGCCAACCGGCTAATAAACTGTTGGACTTTCGGACTGTTGGACTTTCGGACTCTTCTTCTGCTGAAAATGCCTGCCCCCCGATAGTCAGCCCGACTACTCCGGAAAAATGCCCTCATTGCGGCAATACTAATCTGGTGCGCGACCCGGACGTGCTGGATACCTGGTTCTCTTCCTGGCTCTGGCCCTTTGCGGTATTTGGCTGGCCCGATAAAACTCCGGAATTAA
>CAKKQI010000266.1 GCA_919901895.1 Candidatus Brocadiaceae bacterium
ACTACTTAAGTCTCGGCCGCGAGGCCTCACTGTCGGCTCTGCCCTACGATTATCTGCTGGACTACAAAGGACAGTTTTTTGATAAGTTGGGCGTGAAGTTTGCGGCCGGATCGGAACCGGAGGTAAAACTGGAAAAAATAAAAATCGGTTATCTCGGCAGAACTGACACCGGTTTATCCGAGGAGGCAAGGGCCGCCCTTAAAGATTTTGCCGGGAAAGCTCTTCTTAACACCCGGAAAGTGGAAATTCTGGCGACGCCTTACGGGTGGCTGCGGGTTCGTGAGCAACCAAGCACTTCCGCTAAGGAAATCGCTAAGGTTAATACCGGATCCCGCTTCGAACTTTTGGAAGAGGCAAGCGGTTGGTATAAGATAAGATTAACGGATGGAAATACGGGTTACATTACTGCCGCCTACGCTAAGAAACTTTAGTTTTCTTCTCATTTTTTTATTTTTAGTATCTGTTTCCGCCGGAAAAGTCTCGGCTTTGGATTTAACCGGTTTGCCGGCGGACACTGTTTATTCCGGACAGCAGGGCCGGACCGTTGACCTCTTCCTCGCCAAAAAATTATGCTATACCAATAGTAGCAATCCGGCCTCAAGCCGAGGGCGGGCCCTTTTTATCTCTAATGCCAAGCTTCACCAAGACCCTTACTACGACGATTGGGGCACAAAAAAATATAAGTGGACGGCGGTGGGGCTGTATTTTGATTATCTGCCGGACTTTGATTTTTCTTCGGTCCGCTTATCGCTCTATCCGGCTAATAACATTAACTTGGTGGAGTTTAGCAATCCTCTCGTAAGAGACGTGACGGCGGATGCCAGCCGGACCCAAACAATCAGCGTTGACGGGCAGCCAAAGGCTTTGCAACTGATCTTCCCATTCTACCGGGTATTTGATTTAACCGGTGTGCCCTTTCAATTTAGCGAAAGTTTTTCTCCACAACCGGCGAACGGGGTCGTTCTCACGGTCAGCTGTTTTGGTAGCGAGAATCAGGCCGCCTCTTTTTGGGAGAGAGGTAGTGGTTCCGAAGGCATAGGACATTATAATTATT
>CAKKQI010000267.1 GCA_919901895.1 Candidatus Brocadiaceae bacterium
AAAGATACACCGGGAAACAAGCCAGAAGGTTCATCTTTGTTTCCAATGCCATAAATGCGCGGCCGGTTGCCCGATGGCTTACGCTATGGACGTTACCCCGGTTCAGTTAATCCAGGCCATCAGTCTGGGGCTGGAAGATTTTGTTTTAAACAGCAAAACGATGTGGCTCTGCGCCTCCTGCCAGACCTGCAATACCCGCTGCCCGCAGGATATTGATATTGCCCGGATTATGGATGCGGCTAAAATTTTAGCGGTCCAGCGCGGCATTCCGCCGCCGGTGCCATCAGTTCATGCTTTTAACCGAACTGCTTTGCAAAATATGAAATGGTTCGGCCGGCTGTATGAATTCGGGCTCATCGGAATGTTAAAACTGCGCACTTTTCAGTTTTTTAAAGACGTCGGACTTGGCCTCAAAATGTTTTTTAAAGGGAAATTAAAAATCTTACCGCCTTTTTCATTTAAAAGAACCGTAATGACCAGGCGGATATTTATCCGGGTAAAAAAAGCAGGAGGTTAGTTCATAATTTATTAGCGGATAATATTATTTCCGTTCTGTTATAATAATCAACGCAATAAATTGCGTTGTCTACCGGATAAGATTATTTTTATTCTCGTGGTAGTTGATCTTAATTTATGAATAATGCGGGTTAGTCGGACTTTGGTGGATAATTATTGATAATTATAAATAAATCATAATTCATAATTTGCTATTATGGTAACTTACGGTTATTATCCCGGTTGTTCCTTGCATTCCACGGCTTCGGAATATGATATTTCCTTTAAATTAGTCTGCCAACACTTAGGAATAGAATTAGCCGAAGTGCCGGATTGGATTTGTTGCGGGACTTCGCCGGCCCATTCCAGTTCCCACCTTTTATCCGTCGCGTTGCCCGCAAAGAATTTACAATTGGCTGAACAGTCCGGGCAGAACGAAGTGGTCATCCCCTGCGCCTCCTGCTTTTCCCGGTTTAAATTCGCCCAGTACGAAATTACTTACCAGCCTGATTTACGTGAGAAAATTAATGAAATTATTGCGGAAGTCCCGCCGGATGGCGGGAAAGCGGATTTCCAGAATACGGTTAAGGTCAGTCATCCTTTAGAAATATTTAACCAATTAGACAGGGCGGCTCTAAAAAAACGAGTGATCAAAGACTTGTCTTATCTACGGACAGTCTGTTATTACGGTTGTCTTTTGACTCGCCCGCCTAAGGTGGTATCCCAACAACCGTTCGGTCATTATGAATACCCGATGATTATGGACCGTATTTTAGAAAAAGTCGGCGTGACAATTTTAGACTGGTCGGCTAAAACAGACTGTTGTGGCGCGGCTTTTGCTTTGAGCGAAACCGATGCCGTTTTGAAATTAACTAACGAAATTTTAGCCAACGCCCGGGCGGTCGGAGCTAACGCCATCGCGGTCGCCTGCCCGCTCTGCCAGGCCAATCTGGATACCCGCCAGGCAGAAATAGAACAAAAATACCAGGTCAGTTACGGAATACCGATACTGTATTTTACTCAGTTAATGGGATTATCTTTTGGCTTTAAGCCGGCCGAATTAGGATTGTTTAAACATCTGGTTAGTCCGAAACCGCTGTTGGTCTAACCACTATTTTTTTCGGATTTTGCCTTGACCCCGTTAGAAATTGCGGTATAATGGTGCCTATGGTCAAAAAGACTAAATCTAAAAAGCCCAGCCTGATTTCATCTAAAAATAAGCCGTTAAAAAACCGGTACATTAAAGCGGTTTTGTTTGATCTGGGAAATACTCTCTACGACAAAAGACAATTTATGGAAAGCGCTTTTAAAGAAGTCGCCGTTTTCCTGGAAAAAAAATATAAATTAAACCGGCCGGCCGGATTAGAACTGATCCGCCGCATCTGGAAAATCCATACCAGCCATTACGAATTTCTTTTCAAAGAATTACTGGATATTCTCGGGATTTATTCGGTCAGCCGGCTGGAAAAAGTCCTTAGTATTTACCATCACCACCAGCCGAAATTAAAACCCTATCCCGGCATCAATGAATTCCTTAAGGCATTAAAGAAAAAATATCAAATCGGCCTGGTTACCGACGGTTATCCCTGGATGCAGCGTAATAAAATTATGGCCCTGGGTTGGGAAAAGATGTTTGATGTGATAATTTATGCCGCGGAACATCTACCGGAATACCGCAAGCCCAGTTCATTGATTTATCAATTAGCGGCTGAAAAATTAGGCCGCCGGCCTGAGGAAACCGTTTATGTCGGCGATAATCCCTATGAAGATTTTAAGGGCGCCCGCCAGATCGGTATCTTTACCATCCGGGTTCTGCAGGGAGAATTTAAAGATATCCGGTTGACTAAAGGAGATGAAGCCGATATGGCTATTAATAAAATTACCGACTTGCGAAAAGTATTATGCAAACCGATTTAGCCGTTATTGGAGGAAGCGAAACTCATCGTTTAATTTTATCTCAAGCCCCGCCTGGGCGGGGCAGCCGAATCAAGAATTTTTTTGCGATCCGTAAAAAATTAGGCCGGATTAAGACGCCTTTCGGAAAATCCAGCCCGATTTTCCAAATAAGAATAAACTCGGACGGAAGGGCCAATGATTTTCTTCTGCTCTGCCGGCATGGAGATAAAGGCTATCAAATTGCCGCTCCGTTTGTAAATTACCGGGCTAATCTTTACGCCCTGAAACAATTGGGTGTAACCAAAATAATTGCCTGGTCCGGCCCCGGCGCCCTCAAGAAAAAATACCGCGTCGGAGAATTGGTGCTTCCGGATGACTTGGTTGACGAAACCAAAAAAAGAGAAGACACTTTTTTTAAAAATACCGGACTGGGGTTTGTCCGCCAATATCCGGTTTTCTGCCCAACTTTAACCGGTTATTTAAAAAAAGTTTTGCGGGAACGGCTGATTAAATTCCAGTCCGGCGGCACGTATGTCTGCACCGAAGGACCGCGGCTGGAAACGCCGGCTGAAATAAAAAAATTTGTTTCTTTCGGCGGCGATCTCGTCGGAATGACCCTGGCGCCGGAAGTTTTTCTGGCTAAAGAATTGGAAATTTGCTATACCGCTTTATGTTATGTAAGCAATTATGCTGAAGGCGTTTACCCCGGAAAAAAAACATTTAAACCGGGTGTTTTATTTGAAGGGTTGCTGGACGGCTTGGATAGAAAGAAATTGGATGAAACCCTGAACCTTTTTCCTCAAATATTCGCTAAAATTATTAAAGCAATCGCGCAGCCGCCGAAACCAAAAATAAACTGCCAGTGCCAAAGTTATCTGGAAAGATACCGGAAAAGTGGTCTGATTAACAAAGATTGGTATAAAAATTTTAGGGACTAAAATTTTTATGGTGATATTAAGAACAAAATATCTCATTCTTAATCCGGACACGGTGATTGAAGATGGGGCGGTGGTGATTAAAGACGGCAAGATCAGGCAGGCCGGTCCGGCCGCGCGGATTTTGAAAAAAAATACCGGTTATTTGAATTTAAACCGGACGGTTCTGATGCCCGGTTTGATTAACCCGCATACGCATCTAGAAGGGCCGGAACTTTACGGTGGGATCCGGCCGGCCGGCGCCCGAAAACTTAAACCGCCTCAGTATTTTCCGGCCTGGGCGGCCAAAGTCATCAAAATCAGGTTACGCCTGAAACCCCGCGATTTTATTAAGACCACCAAACACGGTTATGAAATCTGTCTGAAAAACGGCATCACCACGGTAGGCGACCATACGCATATTGAACGTACTTTAAAAGCGCACCAAAGCGCTCCGCTTCGCCGGATTCTCCTGGAAGAGGTGATTAACCTGAATTCTCTCACCGCCGAAGAAACCGCCCAGTTGGTCAAAAAAAATCTGCGCCAGGTATCTTCTAATAATTCGCTTTTGCGGATCGGACTGGCTCCGCATGCGCCTTATTCGGTTTCCGGACATCTTTATCAGGCGCTTTTTAAAATCGCCCGCCAAATGAAAATACCGCTTTCCACCCATCTTTCAGAATTAAAAGAAGAGGTGGAACTGCTGAAAAAAGGCAAAGGACCGCTGCTTTCGTTCCTGAAAAAAATCGGGCGCTTCAGCCCATTCTGGTATTATCCCCGGCTTTCACCGGTCGAATACCTGAATAAATTAGGTATGCTTAAACCGCCGACTTTTTTAATTCATTGTAATTATCTTTCGCAAAATGATATCAAACTCTTAGCTCAAAACGGCGTCAGCGTTGTTTTTTGCCCTAAAAGCCAGCATTATTTCGGTCATAAAAATCATCCGTTCCGGCAACTGCTGAAAAATAAAGTAAATGTGGCGCTGGGAACGGACGGATTGGGCAGTAATGATAATCTGAGTATTCTGGAAGAGATGCGTTTTATTGCTCAAAATTATAGCGGTATCAGGCCGGCCCAATTATTAAAAATGGGCACGGTGAATGCCGCCCGGGCGCTGGGATTAAGCAAACAAATTGGTTTAATTAAACCTGGTTATGAAGCGGACCTGGCGGCTTTTCCTTTAAACCAAAATATTACATCGCCCAAACAGGTAATCCCCTATCTGATTAAAACCTGCCCGCCGAGCATTATGACTATGGTAAGCGGAAAGATTGTTTATGATAGGCACAACAACAATTCTCTCCAGTAACTTATTTAGAGACTCTAACAAAACCAGATGGCGACCTGAAGGTCGCCGCTACTTCTCTCGAAAATGTAGCGGAAACCTTTAGGTTTCCATTTTACATATTTAATTTATTAATCTTCTCGACTAATCTTATCCCAGGGCGGATCGATTAGTTATCCTGTTTAAAAGGCGACATCATGAAACAAATCAGCGTAATATTAATTGTTTTTACGGCATTATTTTTGTTGAGCGGTCTGACGGTATTTCCGGTTGAATGGGAAGTGAAGACCGTAATCAAAATACTCTGGGGGGATGCGCCAGTTGGAGATGGATTATTATCACCGATACACAAGAAAATGGTTGAAATCAGAGATTCATTGCCTGTTCTTAGAGAACAATATCATTTTATATTTTATGGGCTTGATTGGCTGGGATTCGGTTTTATTGTTATGTCAATTCTTTTTATCGGAGTTATCCGCAACCCGATAAAAAATAAATGGATTATCCAATTTGCTTTGATTAGTTGTATTTTAGTTATTCCTTTCGCGGCTATTTTTGCGCCATTACGAGGAATGCCCTGGCAATGGATATTGATTGATTCTTCTTTTGGGATTTTTGGTGCAATTCCGCTTTTGATAATTCTTAGATCTATCAGGAAATTAGAATTGACTGAAGATACCAGCACAAAGACTTAATAAAACGAAAGGATGAAATAAGATATGACTTCTACGCCCGAAAAAAATAACCCGGCGAACCAGGTATTAGTAACTCCCGAAACATTTATCCCACAAATCCCTAACCTGACGATCATGGCTATTTTATTATTAGTATTTTTGTTTGATTATTTTATTTACCAGAGTTGGGGCAGAACAGACGGGCTTGGATTAGGAACGCTTATTTTGTTAACGGCCTTAGTTATCCGGCTTGTCCCGCCAAAAGCGGGGCTGACGGAACGAACCTTTACCGGCCCGTCATTTTTAATTTGCACCGGTCTGGTCATTATGCTGGCCATCAGGTCTATCTGGCAGTCCAGCGCTTTTAACTGGCTGGCCGGCTTTGTCCTGCTTTTTGTATTTACTTGTTCCGTTAAGAAATATTCGGTTCATATTATGGAACTCACCCATTCTTTTTGCCTGACGGTCATCCGGTTTCCGTTGGCCTTGATTGGAATTGTCAAAACACTGTGGCCTTTGGGCGCAAAATTACCGGCCTGGAGCGTGAAAGGATTCCGGCTCGGACTGATCTGGTTAATACCGGCTATCGTTGTTTTGGTTTTTCTGCTGATTTTTGCTGCGGGTAATCTGGTCGTGGAATCATGGATGACTAAAGCCTGGCGTTGGCTCTGGGAACAGTTAATCCATATCTTTGATTATTTCCCGAGCATCGGACATATTTTTTTCTGGATATTTGCCTTTTTCTTTGCGGTGATTTTATTGGCGCCCAAAAGCGTCCGGCGTACTATTCTTACCTTATTTTTGGGTGAAGAAGAAAAGATGACTAAACCGTCCTGGTTTTTCCCGGCGGTTGATTTACAGGCCACGATCGCCAGAAATACCCTCGTCGCCGTAAACCTGTTGTTTTTATTTTATAATATGGTGGATATTTATTTTCTCCGGATAAAAAAAATCCTTCCCGAAGGTTTATCATACTCAACCTATGCCCGCAGCGGGACATTCTGGTTAACTCTGGCATTGGCGTTAACCAGCCTGATATTGGGAATTATTTTTTTAAGGGATTTAAATTTTAATCGCCGAACGCCGATTTTAAAAATTTTGACCTGGGTCTGGGTTGGGCAGAATCTGATAATAACATTATTAACTTTTCAACGCCTCAAACTATATATTGATTATAACGGTCTGACCCGATTAAGAATTGTGGGCGCCTATGGAATTACCGCAGTGATACTCGGACTTCTGATCGTAGCTTTCAAGATATATAAAATAAAGACTTTTTTCTGGATGACGCGCCGGCATCTACTTGTTTTTGCTCTGGGGCTTCTGGCGTTGGTCATTACGCCGATGGACTGGGTGGTATTTAAATATAATACCCGGATAATTCTTCACGATAACCCCCGTCCGGCTATTATCCTAGCGGTAAAACCCATTACGGCCGAGGGGATTCCGGCTTTGATTCCCTTGCTGGATTGTCCGGACCGGATTATCAGCGAAGGCGTGGCCGGTCTTCTGCTCAGAGAGCAAGAACAACTTGAGAAATTAAAAAGTAAAGAAAAACGATGGGTTGATACGGAATTATCACGTTCGTATGCTTTGAAAACAATCAAGTCCGTTCAACCAAGATTGAAGCAAATTATTCCTGATGGAGACTGGAAAAAAGCGGTTGATAAACTTTATGAATATAGCAAAGAATGGTATTAACCAAGGCTTTCCAGGTAATGCTGGGCATTCAGAGCCGCCACGGCTCCTTCGCCGCAGGCATTAATAATCTGCCGGACATTCTTAGCAATTACGTCGCCGCAGGCAAAAATCCCCGTCCGGGAAGTAACCAGTTTTTCGTTCGTAATAATATAACCGGTTTCGTCCAATTCAACCACACCTTTTCCGCCAGAGGCGGATCCGCCTTTGGCGGACAAAAAATCCGTATTGGGGATAAAACCGATAAAAACAAATATCCCGTCGGCCGGAATTTCTTTTGTTGAGTTGTCCAGAAGATTTTTGATCACCACTTTTTCAATTTTATCATGGCCGATAATTTTTTCTATTGCGGAATTCCAGACGAAATTTATTTTAGGGTGGTTTGAAGCCCTTTCCTGAAGTATTTTGGCCGCGCGTAGTTTATCCCGCCGGTGCACCAGCGAAATTTTTTTAACAAATCTGGTCAGGAAAAGCGATTCTTCCAGGGCCGCATCGCCGCCGCCCACCACAATAATTTCTTTGTTCTTAAAAAACGGGGCGTCGCAGGTGGCGCAGTAAGAAATACCTCTTCCTTTAAATTTGTCTTCATTCGGCACGTTCAAGTTCCGGGCGATGGTGCCGGTAGCAATAATAACCGTCCGCCCTTGATATTCTTGAGACGGGGTTTTGATGTCATAGGGGAGAGGAGATCGTGACGCGGAATTTACAGAAGGAGGAATTAGGCCGGTAACCTCAGCCGTGGCAATTTCCAGCCCGAATTTCCTGGCCTGTTTTTCCATTAAAGCGGCAAGATCATAACCATTAACGCCTTCCGGGAAACCCGGGTAATTTTCCACTTTTTCCGTGGTGGTTACCAATCCGCCCGGCGCAACTTTTTCCAAGAGCAAAGTTTTCAGCCCGCCCCGGCTGGCATATAATCCTGCGGTCAAGCCGGCCGGACCGCCACCGATAATGATAATGTCATAAACCATTTTAGATTTGGGGTATTGGAATGTTGGAATAATGACAATCGGGCTGCCCCTCATTCCAATTTTTCCATCATTCCATCCGGTCACATTACTTTTTTTTATACAACGGCGACATCTGGCGCAGTTTATCAATCGTTTTGATTAAACAATCTACGGTAAAATCTATTTCTTCGGCGGTGTTGGCCAGTCCTAATGAAAATCTGATGGAGCCGTGGGCATCTTCGGCCGGCAAACCCATTGCGCCGAGCACGTGTGATGGCTCCAGACTTTCCGAAGTGCAGGCCGAACCGGATGAAACACAGATACCATTTGTATCCAGGTTTAAAATAATCCCTTCACCTTCCACGTATTTAAAAGAAATATTAAGCAAATTTGGCAAACGGGCCGTCGGGTGGCCGTTAACCTGAACTTCCGGAATATTTTTAACAATACCGTCCTGAAGGCGGTCTCTTAAATCAGCCGTTTTTTTATTATTAGTATCCATTTGCTGATGCGCTAATTCTACGGCTTTGGCAAAACCGATGATACCGGCTACATTTTCCGTTCCGGCCCGGCGTTTAAATTCATGATGTCCGCCTACCTGAGATGGCAAAAGGCGGGTGCCTTTGCGAATATATAAAAGGCCGATTCCTTTAGGACCGTATATTTTATGCGCCGAGCCAGTCATTAAATCTACCGGCAATTTATTTAAATCAATTTTTATTTTCCCGATTCCCTGAACCGCATCGGTATGAAAAACTATTTTATGTTCCCGCGCCAGGCGGCCTATTTCTTCAACCGGTTGAATCACCCCTGTTTCATTATTGGCATACATAATAGAGATGAGAATCGTTTCCGGCCTGATGGATTTTTTTAATTCTTCAAGGGAGACCAGACCGAACTTATCTACCGGCAAAAAAGTAACTTCGGATCCTTCTTTTTTTAATTGGCTGCAGGTATTAAGAACCGCGTGATGTTCAATGGCGGAAGTAATGATATGGTTGCCTTTTGTTTTAAGGGCTTTAGCCACTCCGAAGATAGCCAGATTATCGGATTCGGTTCCGCCGCTGGTAAAAATAATTTCTTTCGGGTCGCAGTTAAAATATCCGGCAATGGTCGCTCGGGCGGATTCAATTCCCTGCCGGGCTTCCCGGCCTTTATGATGCAAACTGGAGGGGTTGCCGTAAAAATCATCCCAGCAAGGCATCATTGCTTCTTTAACTTCCGGATGAATTCTGGTCGTGGCTGAATGGTCCAGATAAATTGTTTTAGACATAAAATTTTATATTATGCCATCCCGTAAGACAGCAAAACTTTTTCAGAATTGCATATAGTAACAATTTTTTTAAAATTATGCAATGAAAATAAAAAGGCGTGTTTTTAGTCAGCGTTCCTAATACTTTCGGGGAGGCATTCTTTTGCGACCCGGAAGTACGGAACTTGTTTTTTTGGGAATAAGCATATTTTTTTTAGCAAGGGCATCATCTTTTTCCGAAGGAATATCCTGATCGGTTAACGGTAATTTAATCTGCGGAATCTGAACGGTTTTCTCTCCGAACGTTTCGGGTAAATCATCACTTATCAGGATTGTTTCTATTT
Source organism: Candidatus Brocadiaceae bacterium (assembly GCA_919901895.1). Classification (GTDB taxonomy): domain Bacteria; phylum Planctomycetota; class MHYJ01; order JACQXL01; family CAKKQI01; genus CAKKQI01. The sequence goes on from CAKKQI010000267.1 coordinate 9,512, forward strand.
CTTTAACCTCCGGTAAACCTAAAGATGGAGGTGCGTCCGAAGATGTTTCCGGGCCGGATGCGCCGGCTGATTGTTCCGTAACCGGCCGGGTAGAAGAACTTGAAACAATTGCTCCCATTTTTAATGAAAAAGTAATCTCAATATCGCCGATTTGAATATAATCATTATCATTAAGAATAATTTCTTTGATTTTTTGATTATTAACCAGAGTGCCGTTGCTGCTGCCCAAATCGGCAATTTTATAACCGTCGGTTGTCTTGGTAATCAGGCAATGATGACGCGATATCTTGATGTCGCGCAATTGAAGATTGTTGTCATTCCCGCGGCCGATGGTTACCGGCTCATTTGATAAATCAAAAGATGATTTGTTGGTACCCCATTTAATAGAAAGCACAGGCATAATTATTTATGGATTCTTTTCAACTCAAATAATTCCCGGCGCTGTTCCGGTGTGAGCTGGGCATTGCCGTAAATCTGGGCAATTCTTTGCTGAATCTCAAATTCATCTCTTTCAAGGCTTGTTTTCAAGATTTCGTAAAGGTCCTGCGGAATAGGTTGGGGGGTGGTTTTAAATATTTCGCTTAAGGCGGTGCAGGCCGCCAGTCTGATTTCTTTGGTGTTTTCCTGGTTGGCGAATACTTTCCCAAGGGCCGGAATGGCCCGGGTATCCCGGAATCGTCCGAGTGTTTTAATGGCCGGCAATCTAATCTGGTCCGGTCGGTTTTCCAGGCTCTGCACCAGTCCGTCAACGGTATCCAGATAAGAATAAATAACATTGGTTAACTCTAGGCTGGCCAGCGCTTCGACTGCTTCCCGGGAAACTTCTTCAGCCCGGGTCTTGCTGTCTTTCTGGGCTTCTTCAGAACTGAAAGTCTCTTCCAGGGCGCTCTTTAAAAGAAGTTTGTCAACCGGCTTCGTTAAAAAACCTTTAACGTTCGCTTCTCCTTCGTATAATTTTTTTACCGTATCCAGTTCTTCCGGCGCCGTTAAAATAAAAATCGGCACTCCCCTGGTCCGGATGTCCTCTTTTAAACTATCAAAGACCGTTTCGGACACTTCTTTATCCAGATAATTCACCAGAAAAGTTATCTGGCTGGCGATTTTACTGCTTAAGATAATTAAATCTTCAGACGGGAATTGCTTGGCGCGCTTGAGGCCTTCAGTGGCCGTGGTGGCTTCAATGGCATAGCAGTTTGAATTTTTTAAATCCAGTTTAAGCCCGTTCCGAACCTGTCCGTCGTCTTCAATTATTAAAACTACCCTGATACCGGATTCTCCCAGGGCTTCAATTATCAACGGAATAACCTGTTCATAATTTAAAAATTGCTGGCGCGGATTTATTTTTAATAATAAATCAGCCGCGGCATAACGCACTCTTTTATCCGGATAAACCAACGCGTCAACTAACGGCTGGCCGATTTTAGTCCGACTTTCCTGTTCCCACTGTTTTTTCCTGGCTTGCCAGGTTTCCTGTTCGGATAAAGACATTTTGCTTAATTCATCAGCCGAAGGCATATTAAAAAACAAACCCGGTAAATCTTCGGTCAGAGCCGAATGTTTAAGCGCTTTAATGCAGGAAACGGCCACCGGAACCTGCTGGTCGGTTAAACTGCGTTGTAACGCCTGATAAAGATAAACCCGGCTTCCCATTTGACCTAAAAATAAACCATTTTTAGCATCAATCAAATCTTTTTGAAGTTTATCAAAAAGTTCCTGGTCGATGGCGCCTTGTTTATGTTTTTGAGAGGCAGATTCCAAAGTAATTTGACTTTCATTGTAAGCAGACAAATAAATACAAACCAGGAGCGGCCAGAGCGGACCATAATTGTTATCTATTTTTAATCCATCATAAGCGGCTTCTTCGGCTAATTCTTCGTTGAAAGTAAAATCAGGCACTTCGCGGATAGTAAGTTTATCTTCTGTTTTATCCCACCGCCAGACAATATAGTCGCCGTAGAAGTTAATCATTACGGACGGATGGCTATAATAATATTTTTCGGCCAATAGATAATAATATTCAAGGGCGGAGTTGAGCGTTTCAACATCACGGCCGGTGATTCTTTTTAAGGCATCAGCCACGTAAGTTTTTACTTCCGGTTGTTCCTTGGGGTCTTCATAAATTCTTTTTAATTCGGCCAGCGCCCGCTCATCTTTAATTGTTCCAAGAATTAAAGCGGCGTTTTGCCGTAATGATTGGTTAGGGCTGTTAAGCGCTTCAATTACCGGAAGAACCGCTTCTTTACCCATTTTTTCCAGGCATTGAATTGCGCCGAATTGCATATCATCGTTTTTACCTTCGGCCAGTTGTTCCAGCAAATAAGGACAGGCTCTTTGTCCGATGGAAACCAGGGTATTGATAGCAATGAAGCGCTTGTCAAAATCTTCATCCAGATCGTTAACTAAGGTCATTATTTGTTCGGGCGAACGTTCAAACCGTTTTTTAGCGCCTTTGCTGAGTTCCATAATTCGTAATGCGACATCACGCAATTCAGGATTAGCATACATTTCCAGGATAATCTGGTGGCCCATCTCATCGCGCAGGAAACGCAGCAGGTCGGAAGGCGGGTTAAGTTTTAACGCTAGTTCAAAAGCATTCTTGGCTTCTTGATAGCGGCCGCGTTTAACCAATTCCAATCCTTCATTCATCTTAACCCGGAAGTCTTCTTCGCCTGTCTCGGTCTGCGCCTGAAGAAACGGAAGAGGTTGATTAATAATTAACAGGTTTGCGGAAAATAAGCAGAGTATCATAAAACAATAAAATTTTTTCATATGACGACCTCAATAAAATTTCCTACGGATATGTTTATATCAATTTACTTTTAACTCAACATTTGTCAAGAAAAATCTGCCCCCGCTCCTGCCCCCCGCCGTGGCGGGGGCAGGATCTAATTGGTGAACTACGTAGGGTTCACCATCCTGTTCCGCCTTAGGCGGACTACGTGGTGCAGGGTTAGGTAACCTGATATAATTTCTTATTCGTCCCGTCCCGCCGGGCGGGATTCTTACCCTGATTCCCTGGTTTCTTTATTACCGGATTGGCTGCCTTCGCTTCCCAAAGATCCGTTCAGCGGAAACGATTTTATCTATCGCAAACAAGGTGATGGCTTTGTTTTATACAGCGTTGGTGAAAATTGTCTAGACGACGGCGGGAAAGCGGGTCATTTTAACGGTGATATTGTTTGGGAGTTGAATCGGTAATGATAAACATCTTTAACTTACCTGTTTTTTCTCCGGATTACTCGTTGCGCCGCTTCAACAATATCCATATCTTTTAAATGATATTTTTTCAACAATTCCTCCGGTTCGCCCGATTCGCCGAAAGTATCATGGACGGCCACCATCTCCATCGGGACAGGATAATTTTGTGTTACTACTTCGGCGACCGCGCTGCCTAACCCGCCGCACGCCTGATGCTCTTCCGCCGTTACGATTACGCCGGTTTCCTGCGCCGATTTAACAATCATTTCTTGGTCAATCGGCTTAATCGTATGCATATTAATCACCCGCGCTTGAACGCCTTCTTTTTCCAGAATCCGGGCGGCTTTTAAAGATTCGGAAACCATCAGCCCGCAGGCGATAATGGTTACATCGTTTCCCTCACGCATCAGGTTGGCTTTGCCGATTCTAAACGGGTCTGATTCTTTGGTAATAAGCGGAACCGGCGGCCGGCCCAGCCGTAGATAAACCGGCCCGTTTATCCCGGCCATCGCCCGGGTGGCTTTTTTAGTTTCAATCGCATCAGCCGGACATAAGACCGTTAAATTAGGTAACACGCGGGTAATGGCAATATCTTCCAGGCACTGGGCCGTCGCCCCGTCGGGTCCGACCGTCAAGCCGGTATGCGAACCGATTAATTTAACGTTCCGGTTATTATAACAAACCGAAATTCGGAGAACATCATAGGCCCGGTTGGTCAGAAACACGCCAAAGGAACAAACAAAGGGAATAAAACCTTCCATGCTTAAACCAACGGCTGTGCCTAACAGGTCCTGTTCGGCAATACCGAGGTTAAAAAACCGCGCCGGGAATTCTTTTTTAAAATATTCGGCCCGGGTGGAATCTTCCAGGTCGCCGGAAAGAACCACAATATTTTCATTCTTCCGGCCCAATTCCACCAGCGTTTCTCCGAATGACTCTCTGGTTGATTTCATTTCCATAATCACGAATTAACACCAATTAAATACGAATCAACACGAATTATCAGCCAATGATTACTGTTTATTTAATACCCCAATTCTTTCAACGCCTGGGCTAATTGTTCCTGATTCGGCGCCTTGCCGTGCCATTGGTTTTGCCCTTCCATAAACGAGACGCCTTTACCTTTAACCGTATGAGCAATAATTACGGTCGGCTTGGCCCGATGCAATCGGGGCTTGTTTTTTGTTTGTTCCGATTTTATCGGTGTTTGTGCAAATTCATCAAACACCCTGATTAACTCGGGAAAATTATGGCCGTCCACTTCCACGGCGTTCCAGCCGAAATCTTGCCATTTGGCCGCGAGCGGTTCTTCGTCTTTAATTTCGGCCACTGGTCCATTTTGCTGGACTTTATTATAATCAATAATGGCGCAGAGGTTATCCAGTTTATGAACTCCGGCCGTCATCGCGGCTTCCCAGACCTGTCCTTCCTGGATTTCGCCGTCGCCTAACAAACAATAAATTTTAAAATCAGATTGCCGCATTTTAGCCGCCCTTCTGGGCGAGCCTCGCCAAAGGCGGGCCGCCAGGGCTATTCCGTTAGCCACGGATAAACCCTGTCCTAACGAACCGGTGGATAATTCTACACCGGGGACAGCGGTATGGATATGACCCTGAAGCCGGCTGTTTAATTTACGAAAGGTTTTAAGTTCTTCTTTGGGGAAATAACCGCGATTAGTCAGCGTAACATAAACGGCCGAACAGGCGTGTCCTTTGGAAAGAATAAACCGGTCTCGCCCGGGCCAGGCGGGTTCGGCCGGGCGGTGTTTCATCTGATAATAATAAAGCGTGATAAGAATTTCCACGCAGGAGAGCGAGCCGCCCGGGTGACCGCTGCCGGCCCCGCTGATTATTTCTAATATTTCTTTCCGGAACTGCCGGGCTAATCCGCCTAAGTCGGATTGTAGTTTGGATATGTCAAGTTTATTTTTTGTCATAGAACGAATCATCTTTTGGCTGTCTGGACGTCTGACTTTTTTCTAAAAACAATACAACCGGCCGCGGCCGCGAGCGATGCCACCGCGACCCAGAATAACCAGAAACTTATTTTTATCAGCGGTAGATACATCGGATGCATTATGCCGTTAAGATGCCGTTCGCCGGTTTGGATCCACTGATGCTGGCAATCAGGGCGGCCGGTTTTTATCGTAATGGGAAGAGGGATATATAGGTAATGTTCCGGAAGAGCGGCGCCTTTAATTTGGTGGCTGGAAGCCTGGCATAAGGAACACTCAAAAACCGGTCCGCTGCCATAACCAAGTTTAAGCAACAGAATCGAAGCCGTGATTTGTAACACCACTACCAGCACCAGCGTCATAATCGCTACTTT
>CAKKQI010000268.1 GCA_919901895.1 Candidatus Brocadiaceae bacterium
TCCTAAAACCTCGAGGGTAGAAACAGGTCTCCAGACCTGTTTCTATTCATTATTTCGGGTCGGGAGACCCGAAATTACCCTCTTTTTAGGATAGGATCTAAAAAGAAAAACATCAAATGAAAGAAATCATTAATTCCGTCCTGGATTGCATCGGCCAGACCCCGATGATTCCGATTAACCTTTGCCGGTTAGATAAAACCTGTCTGCGCCCCGATGGACATCGGGGCAGGCAGACCTGCCGAATGGGCCGGAGCCAGCCGAAGTCCATCGCCCGGATTATGGCGAAGTTAGAGTTTATCAATCCCAGCGGCAGTGTCAAAGACCGGATTGCTAAACATATTATTGAAAAAGCCGAACGAAGAGGTGATTTGAAAAAAGATTCTATTATTGTGGAAGCGAGCAGCGGCAATACAGGTATCGGACTGGCGATGGTCGCGGCGGCTAAGGGCTACCGGCTAATTATTATTATGCCTGAACATATGAGTAAAGAACGGGTGAAAATCATGCGCGCCCTGGGCGCTAAAGTAATCCTGACCCCTAAATCCGGCGGGTTCACCCGGCCCGTGCAAAAAGCCGAAGCAATGGCTAAACGTAATCCTAAAATATTTCTCCCCCGGCAGTTTTCCAATCCGGATAATACCGAAGTTCATCGGTTGACGACCGGACGGGAAATTATCCGGCAGTGCCACGGCAAAATTGATGCCTTTGTCGCCGGCATCGGAACCGGCGGAACTTTAATGGGCGTGGCTGAAGCATTGCGGGAAAAAGGAATCAAGGCGAAAATTGTAGCCGTTGAACCAAGCGAAGCCGCGATTCTTTCAGGGGAAGTAGAAATGTGCAGTCATCACATTGCCGGCATCGGCGACGGGTTTATTCCGGAGATTGTCAACGAACATAAAATTGACCAGGTGGTTAAGGTCAACAGTCTTGACGCTGTCAAGATGGCTAAAAGAATGATTACGCGATTAGGCCTGATGGTTGGCGTTTCTTCCGGGGCCAATTACTGGGCGGCCTGCCAGGTCGCCCGCCAGTTGGGGCAGGGTAAAACCGTGGTAACCGTCCTGCCGGACCGGATGGAACGCTATTTCAGCACGGCGTTGTTTAAATAAGCCATAAAATATTGCGTCAAGATATCTATTATTGTATAGTATCCAGTATGCGTCAGGTATTGGTAATTGCCAATCTTACTTACCGTGAAGCGTCCAGGCAACCGCTTTTTTTTATTATCCTGGCCGCTTCCATCGGACTGCTTTTCATCGCCCCCCACTTTACCCTTTTCACCTTTGAGGAAACCGAACATATTTCAATGATCAGAGAGGTCGGGCTGGCCACCATTATGGTCGCCGGTTTGCTGATTGCCGTCCTGAGCGCCTATTTCGTCATCAGCGCTGAAATAACCAATCTGACCACCGTAATGTTACTTTCCAAACCGGTTAAAAAAGGGCATTTTATCCTGGGTAAGTTTCTGGGAATCATTATTACCGTTATTATGGGTATGGCGTTCCTTTCCATTATTTTCCTGATAATTTACTGGATCGAAAACGTCGCCCCGCAACTTAAAGCCAATGCCCAGAATTTGCGTTATGTTGATAACAAGCATTTGTTCTGGTCTGATATCTCGGCCGTGCTAACCGGCGAAATCCTGTTATTGCTCAAAGGCGTTTATTTATCTTTTTTGCAAGTATCCATTATCACGGCGGTCGCCACGGTTCTATCCTGTCATTTTTCCCTGGTGGTTACCGGTCTGGGCTGCCTGGTTACTTTTATGCTGGGGCATATCTCGGAATTTATTTATCAAACCTTAAGCGAAATGGATAATTTCTTTGGCGTGATTATAGGAAATGTATTTTATTTTCTCCTACCTAACTTGACTAATTTTAATATTGTGTCGCTGGTCGCAGTCTTATCTCCTATCTCCATAACTTACCTGGCCCTGACTACATTTTGCTGCCTGTTATATTCGGCCCTTATTCTGACCATCGGCATTATTATTTTTAACAAACGTGAAATAATGTAAGTTTTCTGGTAGTTGATTTTAAGGTTTCGCCGCAATAAATTGCGTCGGCTACCGTTGTTTTTCAGCAATTTCAATTTTTAAAATATATTAATACCGGTTTGACCGTATGCGTTACGTAATTTTCGGCGATATTCACGGTAATTTAGAAGCCCTGACCGCGGTCCTGGAACAGGCCCGTGAAGAAAAACCGGACCAATATATTTGCGTCGGCGATATTGTCGGTTACGGGGCCAATCCGGCTGAATGCCTGGAAGAAACACGAAAATTAAATCCCGTTATGGTGGCCGGCAACCATGATTTTGCCGCCGCCGGCATTCTTAACACCTCGTTTTTTAATCCCTATGCCCTTGATTCCATTAATTGGACGATTAAACAACTGAACGCGGATGACCTTAATTTTTTACGCCGGCTGAAACTCTTACAAAAAATAAATGAAGACGTTACTGTCGTACATTCCAATCTTTTCGCGCCCGAATTATTTGAATATATCCAGACCAGTTATGACGTCCAACTCGGGTTAAGTTATTTATCAACCCCGGTGTGTTTCATCGGTCATTCACATGTGCCGGTCGGTTTTTCCTTAACCCGCGGGACTCTTTCTTTTATCACGGATACCACCATTAAAATTGCGCCCGGCTCTAAAATAATTATTAACATCGGCAGCGTTGGCCAGCCGCGTGATGAAAACCCGCAGGCAACTTATGCGGTTTACGATACGGAAGAAAACTTGGTCCGGCTTAAACGGGTTGATTATGATGTGAACCGGGCGGCGCGTAAAATTATTCAAGCCGGATTGCCCGTTATCCTGGCCGACCGGTTGAAATACGGGAGATAATGGATAGGGGGAAAGTATTTATACTTTAGATGTCATTCGGACGAAACCTCGTCGGAATAAGCGTTGCGCGAATCCTTGCGTTGGTTAGCGTCTAAGATTGTCTTGCGCAGGCGGATGGATTTTGGGGTAATTTCAACCATTTCGTCATCTTTGATAAAAGAGATTGCTTTGCCTAACGTCATCGGAATGACGGGTTTAAGAATAATATTCTCGTCGCTGCCCGAACTGCGCATATTGCTCAGTTTTTTCCCTTTGGCCGGATTGACATTAAGATCGCCATCCCGGCTATAGGCACCCACAATCATACCTTCATAAACCGGGTCGCCCGCATTAATCAAGAGTTCCCCGCGCTTTTCAAGATTCTTCAGGGCATAAGCCGTGGCCACACCGGACCGGTCGGCGACGATGGAACCGGTCGGCCGCGAGTTAAAATCACCCCGGTATTCTTCGTATCCTTCCAGGTATGAACTCATCACCCCCAGACCACGGGTATCGGTTAAAAATTCACTCCGGTATCCGATCAGTGAACGGGTCGGCACGGTGAACTCAAGACGGACGCGGCCGGTGCCGTGATTAACCATATTCTGCATCGCGCCTTTTCGCTGGTTAATTTTATCCGTCACGACGCCGATATGCGCCTCGCTGCAGTCAATGAACAAATGCTCAATCGGTTCAAGCGTAGTGCCGTTTCTTTTTTTAAATATTACCTGCGGCCGGCCGACGCTAATTTCGTAACCTTCCCGGCGCATCGTTTCCAGCAGTATCTCCATCTGGAACTCGCCCCGGCCTTTTACTACAAATAAGTTTGAATCCGATGATTCCTCAAGTTGGACCCCGACATTCAGCATCGTTTCCTTGCGCAGGCGTTCCAGAATTTTACGGGACTGGACATAGACGCCTTCTTTGCCGGCGAAAGGCGAGGTATTCGTGGTGAATGTCATAGATACGGTCGGTTCATCAATCCTGATGCGGGGTAACGCCTTAGGCACTTCTTTGGTGCAAATAGTATCGCCAATGGTAACGTTTTTTTCAATGCCGGCCAGGATAATAATATCGCCCGGCTGGACCGCGTCAACTACTTCCAGCGAAATTCCGTTATAGACCTGGAGTTTAGTGATGCGGAGCGGCACCGATTGTGCGTTTTCCTTGAGGCAGACCAGCGCATCATTGCAACGGGCGGAGCCGTTAAATACCCGACCAATAGCCAGCTGGCCTAAATAATCGGAATAATCAAGGTCGGAAACCAACATCTGGAACGGTTCGTCCGCGCTAAAACGGGGCGCCGGAACAGCGTTAAGAATAGTATTAAAAAGAACCGTCAGGTCTTTGCCCGATTCTTCCGGAGTCTGCTGGGCAATACCGTCGCGGCCGATTGCGTATAAAACCGGAAATTCCAAGTCGTGTTCGGTTGCGTCAAGATCAATAAACAAGTTATAAATCTCATCAAGTATTTCTTTAGGGCGGGCGGCCTTGCGGTCAATTTTGTTAACAATAACAATCATTTTAAGTTTAGACTCAAGGGCTTTCTTAAGAACAAAACGGGTTTGGGGCAGCGGGCCTTCAGCCGCATCAACCAGCAAGATGGCCCCGTCAACCATACTCAAACTGCGTTCAACCTCGCCGCCGAAATCCGCATGGCCCGGAGTATCAATGATATTGATGCGCACGCCCTGCCACCAAATGGAACAGTTCTTAGCAGCAATGGTAATACCCCGCTCCTTTTCAAGGTCCAGGTTATCCATCACGCGTTCGGCCACCTCCTGATTCTGCCGGAAAACGCCGCTCTGCCGAAGCATAAAATCAACCAGCGTAGTCTTGCCGTGGTCAACATGGGCAATGATGGCGACGTTACGAATTTTATCGTTGTGCTTAATGTTATTCATATTTAGTTACGCTCCGATCAATTGCGAGTCATTAGGCGTATCAGCCAGAGGCTTGAGCCTCTGAGGCTCATCCGTCCTCTGGCGGAGACCAGCCCCATCTTGGCGGGGCTGGAACGAAATCCCGCCCTGTCCCGATTTTATATCGGGGACCTTTTCCCGACAAGGTTTGCTTCACTGAGGCTGCTTCAGGGACTTAAAGGTCAATCCCTTTAATAGAAGTGATTCCCTGCTGAAACGGATGTTTGATATCAAGCATCTCGGTAACCAGGTCCGCTTCTCGCACCAGTTCCGGCCGGGCATTCCGACCGGTTAAAACCAGATGCAGCCGGGTGGGTTTTTCTTTAATTAATTTTAAAACCGCTTCCAACGGAATTAATTTATAATCAATCGCATAATTTATCTCGTCCAGAATAATCATCCCGTATTGGTCTGATTTAATTTTTTCTTCAGCCAGCGCCAGCGCCTTGAGAGCCGCCTGGCGGTCTTCTTCGGCCGGATTCGGCAGGCTGACGTGGCAATCAAAATTGCAGGCAGGGCATTGGTAACACTTATCCGGGTCGTCTAAATGAGTGCATTCTTTACCCATCTGAATGATTTCCATCAAGGGCACAAGTTTTTCAACCGCCTTGATTTCTCCGTAGGCCCGGGAAGTTTTCAAAAACTGAAGCATCAGCACCTTAAACCCCTGCCCGGTGGCCCGTAAAGCCAGCCCCAGGGCTGAAGTGGTCTTGCCCTTGCCATTACCGGTAATGACAACCGTTAGTCCTTTTTGAGTCATCATAATAGGCCGTTACGTAAGGTCGCACCTTCGCCCTGAGCTCAGCACCGAAAGGCAAAATTTATTCGTAGTCGCCTATTTTAGTATAATGCCTACCCAATGTAAACAAAATATTTACATTTATTTGTCCGATAGTATAATCATTAACTATGCTGATTTTACCGATTGGTGATATTAATCCGCGCCGGACTGTTCCTTACGTTAACTATCTGTTAATCGCAGTAAACACCGCTGTTTTCATATTACTGGGATTCCAGGAAAATTATGACTTAATCGTCAGCCGATATGGTTTAACTCCCGCCCAAATAAAACCGTTAACTTTTATCACTTCAATGTTTTTGCACGGCAGTATTTTTCACCTGGTGGGCAATATGTTATTCCTGTGGATTTGCGGCGATAACGTGGAAGACCGGCTGGGACATCTGGGTTTTTTGTTGCTTTACCTGACCGCCGGGCTGGTGGCCGGCGGAGCGCATATTCTTATGATTTCTCCGGCTGAAAAAATGATTCCCTGTATCGGCGCTTCAGGCGCCATTTCGGGTATCATGGGCGCCTATCTGGTGTTATTTCCCGGCAGCCGGATTAAATTCTGGTATTTTTTCTTCTTTTACTTTTTTATCCGGACCGGCACTTTTATGCTCACTTCCTTCTGGGCCATCGGATTCTGGTTTGCGGAACAATTATTACTCACTTTTATCTCGTCGGCTTATCAAATGCCTTCGGGAGTAGCTTACTGGGCCCATATCGGCGGGTTTGTTTTTGCTTTTATTATTGTTTTGCTGATTAGATCGACCGGGATAGTCCAGGGCGGACTGAGGAAAAAGCATTATTAATAAATTTTTCGGAGAAAAATTTATGATGAAACCGATTGTTGTGGCCCATGCCGGGGTAGGTACTCCCAATAGACATAAAGACGGACCGGCCAAGGCCTGCCGGCAGGCGCTTAGATTTCTCGGAAAAGGCCGGTCGGCTTTAGACGCGATTGTAGCCGGGGCAATGGTTCTGGAAGACGATCCGCGTTTTAATGCCGGCACCGGTTCTTATCTAAGATTAGACGGCGTTACTATTGATATGGACGCTTCCTTAATGGATTCTAACAGTAATTTCGGCAGTGTCATCGGTATCAAAAACGTCAAAAATCCTATTCAAGTCGTACGTCAAGTAATAGATTCGCCTCATGTCATGCTCTATGGAGACGGCGCGACTAAATTTGCGTATCTGATGGGCATTCCCGAATATATTCAGCGTCCGACGTCCAATGTAAAAAAAATGTTACTCCGGGCCAGGCAACGTCTTAAGGAAGGCAATCCGGCGTATTATGCCCGGAAATGGCGCAATTGGAAATTCAGAAAAACAATTCTTAAAGAATTGGGCGGCACCATCGGACTGGTTCTTTTTGACGGCAAAAAAACTTTTGCGGCGGCTTCTTCAACCGGTGGAACTTCTTACAGTTTACCCGGCCGGGTGGGCGATACGCCCCTCATCGGCTGCGGTGTTTTTGCCGGACCGGCCGGCGCGGTGACCGCGACCGGTGTGGGTGAAGAAATTATTAAAAAAACTCTCAGTAAAGAAGTCTATCTCAAAATAGCAGCCGGAATACCACCCCAGAAGGCCTGCGAGTGGGGCGTCAATCTCTTTGACCCCAGGATTCCCATCGGACTGCTGGCGGTAACCAGAGAAGCATCCGGCAGCGCGGCGAATCAGCAAATGGCCAAAGCTGTTGTTCCGGATTAAGAATGCTTTGATTTTATCAGAATAATTGATACTATCTTAATATGACTTACCTGGAATTTATCCGTAAAATCCAAAGCCGTTCTCCGGTGGAAACCAATACTTTCAGGGAATACCGCGTTTTCGTTTTCCAGGGACCGGAGGATTTTTTAAAAACAAAAGCCCTGCAATCCATTCGCTCGCTTCCCATCTTTGGCGGGATAAGTAACCCTGACATAACCGGTGAGCCGAAAATATTTTTATCGGATGATTTCAACGAATCAATCCTGTTAAACGAATTATATTCGGTTCCGTTTTTACAAAAAGAGAATCTGGTTGTTTTAAAATTATCGTCCGGCCGCGGGGTAACCGAGGAAATATCGGCCTCTCTGGAAAAATATCTAACCGCCCCTTCCCTATTTTCGCGTTTGATTATTTTCGCCGACCGGTGGGCCCCTCGCAGCGGAACTAATCTTAACCGCTTAATAGATAACCGGGGCGTCATAATTGATTGTTATAAAATATCTGAATACGAAATACCCCAATGGGTCATCGCCGAATGCACGGCTTCAGGCAAACTGATATCATCCCAAAATGCCCGGATTGTAGTGGAACGAACCGGTAACGATTTGGGTAAATTAGATGCGCTGATTCAGAATCTTGTTTTATTCGTCGGCACGCGGTCGGAAATTGAATTGCCGGATATTGATAAATTTGTAACGACCGACCGGCTTTACGAAACAAAACAATTAGGCCGGGCGATTACGCAACATCAAACCGCGGAAGCCGTTAAAATTATCCGGCAACTCTTATTGAAAGGCGAATCGATTAATATGATTATCGGTTATCTGGCCTGGTATTTTAAATCGGAATCCGCGCCCGGGTTAAAATTAAAACTTCAAAAATTATTAGAAACGGACGTGGCGATTAAAACCGGCGTGATGAGTGAAGACCTGGCCGCGGAAATGCTGGTGTTAAAACTCGCCCCGTTAGAGATTAACGCGACCACCCGAAAGGTCGGGTCCGCCTGAGACGGATCTAACACCCAAAGGCCGGGATAGATTAACCGCTTATTAATAACAGAATTACTAATGTTTGTTCCAATAATATAAAGGAGAAAAATTTATTTATGGTTGTATTCTGCAATTCTTGTAAAGTAAGTTTACCGGTGGCTGATATCCTGATTAAAGACGGTCAGGAGTTAGCGAGCCCTTATTACCTTTGTCCGGCCTGCAATAACCCGGCCGGAGAACTGTCTAAAAAAGAATCCGGACCGGATTTAAATATCGTCGGCGAAATAGTTATCCGGGATAGTAAAATTTTTAGACCGGCCTGACGACCGATCGGCGTCGTTTAGATCCCCGAAACAAGTTCGGGGCAGGCTCTGAAATGAATCCAGGGTAACATTTTGGGCTTAACTATGTGCCATAGAGCAGTGGTTCTAGAATCATGAACGTCGTAATACCGACGGCAAGGAACAACACAAACATTCCAAGCGAGGCGGCGAGGCTCGTTCCACCCCGATTGGATAGCTTTTGCAAAAGTGCGTCGTCCCGGAGACCCGTGTCACTGAGTTCAGAGACAACGGCACACGCGTGAGACAAATACCACCGGTTGCCGTACGTTCCACAGATCATACTCGCCACGAGACCGACGACCCGCGTCAATGCAGCGGGTGTCTCAGGTTTTCCCAGGATCCCGACAAAAACCACTTCTTCGACAATCGATTCCACGATGATGATGAGATAAAGAAGGACGGTTGCCTTGTACATCTTTCGATAGGGGAGCCAGAAGCCCGACAAAAAAAACGCGGCCCAATTGAAACCAGCGCTGCGGCTCCGGCCGCGTAGTAGCGGAGTCCATTTATTAAGATAGTAATGAGCCTTCGAGCCGACCAAAGCGCTGAGTTGCCGCGACTCCAAATCCCCAGAAGCGGCGACCGCGGACTCTAACGACGGAATCATGGGTAACGCATATGGGTTCTCTGATTCCCCGACGTGATCGTTCTGCGACATGTGCCTACCTCTCATAACTTCTCAGAGGAAGTTGTCCCATTTTTAGTTAAAATCAAACTTAGCCCTTTGCCTATCAGTTAAGCAACTCCTGATATTTTGTCAAGGTTTCTCTTATTATTTAATGTATTTATGACTATTAATCATTATCTATGTGCCATTCTATGGTGTCCCCCGTAGATATTCTTCCAACGCTTCTTCCCAGGAACGCATTAGATTAGGCAGGCCAATATTTTCCAAACGAACGCTTTTCATCGCAGCCATCAACGGCCGGGGCGCAATCGTCGTATAATCAGCCGATTTAACCGGTTGAACCGCGCAATCTTTTATCCGACTGTCCCGATGACATCGGGAGGCATACTCCAAAATCTTTTGGGTTAATTCATACCGGCTGCAACAACCGCGGTTATTGAGATGATACAAGCCCAGTTTTCCCGTTTCCACGATGCGCTTAATCCCCTCAGCCAGGTCTCTGGTATAAGTCGGCGAACCGTAAACATCCGTTACCGCGGAAATAACCTGTTGAACCTGGGCTAATTCCAGTATTTTCGCCACAAATTTTTTGTCTTCTGCTCCGCCGCCAAAAAGCCAGCAGGCGCGGATAATATAAGCATCCGGCTTAATCTCCTTGATCGCCTGTTCGCCCTGATATTTACTGCGTCCGTAATGATTAATCGGATTGGGTTGATCGTCTTCATCGTAAGGCGTTTTTTTGGTGCCGTCAAAGACATCGCTGGTGCTGAGATAAACCAGCCGGGCTGATTCCCGGACACAGGCCCGGGCAATATTTTTAGTTCCCTCTGCATTTATGGCCATCGCCTTAGCCGGATTTCGCTCACAACCATCCACATCAGTCATGGCCGCGAGGTGAATTACCAATCCCGGTTTTATTTCGCTGAAAATTTGCCGGACTTTTTCCAGATCTTGAATGTCCAGTTGGGAATGAAGCAAGGCGTGAAGTTTATATGTATCTGAAAAAACCCGGCTGATTTCTTGGCCAACCATCCCGCCGGCGCCGGTAATAAGAACGGTATTATTTTGGTTTGGCTGAAGCATATTTATCCCGCTAACGGCGGGACCAGTGATGGATAATTTTTACAATTCGTTGAGCCGTACAGCCGTCCCAGTATTTAGGCAATTTTATCCGCCCCGCCCTGGCGGAGCGGGCCAGGATTCTCCCGGCTTCTTTAACTATTCTTTGAGGATTTGTGCCTACTAACCGGTTGGTGCCGTGGGAAATAGTTTCAATCCATTCGGTATTAGGCCGAATCGTCAGGCAGGGTACGCCCAGGGCCGTGGTTTCGGTCTGGACGCCGCCGGAATCAGTCAACACAAAAGCCGCCTGTTTAAATAATCCCAGACAATCCGTATAAGAAAGCGGCTTGATCAGGGTGATGGCGCCGGAAGAGGACGGATTAGCCGATAACGCCGAAGAAAAAAAACGTTCCATTTTAAAACGGCTAATCTGCTGATGCGTCCGCGGGTGAACCGGCCAGATGATATTAATCCTTTTTTTTATTTGGTTTAGCGCCTTAACAATCCGCATAAAAATTATTTTGTTATCTACATTGGAAGGACGATGAAGTGTTAATACGGCGTATTTCCGGGGAATTAATTTTAACTGTTGGACTGTCGTGGACTTATTTATTCGGTTCAGATTACTGAACAGGGTATCCATCATAATATTACCGACCATAAAAATCTTACGGCGGGGAATGCCTTCTTTTAATAGATTGGCTACGGCGTGGTTTGAAGGAGCGAAAAGGATATCGGAAAGAGAATCGGTTACCACGCGGTTAATTTCTTCAGGCATAGTCCGGTCAAAACTGCGTACACCGGCTTCAATATGAGCCAGCGGGATATGTAACTTAGCCGCCACTAGTCCGGCTGCCAGAGTGGAATTAACATCTCCTATCACAATAATCAAATCCGGCTTTTCGGCTAAAACTATTTTTTCAAACGCCATCATTACCCGGCCGGTTTGCCGGGCGTGTGAATCAGAACCGACTTTCAAATAAAAATCCGGTTTGGGCAGGTCAAATCCGCCCGAGGCGGACTCAAAGAAAATTTTAGACATATTATAATCATAATGCTGGCCGGTATGAACGGTTTTCATTTTAATAGAAGAATATTTTTTAACGGCTGGTATCAGGGGGGCAAGTTTGACAAAGTTGGGACGGGCGCCGATGACCGTAATGATTTTCATATGATTATCGGGATAAACCTACCCGGAAATTAGAGATGCACTTGAGTCTGTTGCACCAATAGCCGATCTGGACAAAAAGGCTTTTGGATCGCGCTGCAAATGAATTAAAGGCATTTTCGTCGCAAAATAGGGATTTGCGCAAACAGACTCGCTTGTAATTTTATTATTAGTCATATTTCATCTCCGTCTCTAATTATACTTAAATAATAATCGGTTGTCAATGAACTTCTTTTTTTGTGTTTTTTGTAAGGAAAATGCGGTCTTTTTGAGGTTTTTAAACGACTTTTCAGAAAATATGTATTTTCCAAAAAGAAAATAGAGAATCAAAAGAAGAAGCGATTCTAAATCAGTTTAATTCTGTAATGCAGCGCAATAATAATCCCAAAAAACCTGCCCCGATTGGGTCCCGCCAAAGGCGAGGCTCGCCCCGATGGCACATCGGGGCGGCGGGACGGAATTTATCCCCCGATGTCACATCGGGGGGCTGTCGCTCCGCAAATCTCTGGCGATTAGCAACACAAAATGCTCCGTCAAGGAACATTCGTAACCGCTGATTTAACGGATTAAGCTGATATTATTTAACCTTTTTAATCAGTTTAATCCGCCTAATCTGCGGTAAAGGAAACGTCTCCTTATTCCGTACGGCGGGCTATCCCGCCACGACCGAAAGGAGTCCCGTCGGAGGGACAAGGGGGATGGATAAAGCGGGATAGGGTGGCAAAGAACCAAGTATTTGTTGAAGTTTTAGAAAAGGCGGGTATTATTAAGAATTAAGGCGAAACGAAAAGGAAGTAATATTATGTTTGAACAGACCTTTAAGAGTATTGATGATATATTGCACAAAGATGCCGGTTGTGGCACCGAACTTGATTATCTCGAACAGACCTCGTGGATTCTGTTCCTGAAATACCTGGATGACCTGGAAAAGGAAAGCA
>CAKKQI010000269.1 GCA_919901895.1 Candidatus Brocadiaceae bacterium
CATCCCGGAAAACATTGCCTGCGCCATAGAAGAAAATAAAAACCTTTCGGCGCCTAAGGTAGATCCGTCCCCGCCTGGGCGAGACGGAAAAGATAAAAAATCAACCGGCGATAAAGATCTATCGGATGGCAAGACAGACGCCACAGGTAAACCGAACGCGAATAAATAGCGAAAATGTTTTAATCACTGTAATCTTATTACTAAAATCTGTGTAATCATTAATATGGAGTAACGTATGACCACGAAAGTAAAACGTAAAATTGTTTGCATTGATGAATCAAAATGTGATGGTTGCGGCAACTGCGTCCCCTCCTGCGCCGAAGGAGCGCTTCAGATTATCAACGGTAAAGCCCGGTTAGTTAAAGAAATTTACTGCGACGGATTGGGCGCCTGCCTGGGTGAGTGCCCGCAAGGAGCCATTACCATCATAGATCGGGAAGCCGAGGAATTTGACGATGAAGCGACCCGGGAACATATAAAAAAAATGACCGCATCCGCCTCAGCCCAACCGGTTAAAAAAGAACACAGCGAATCTTTACCCTGCGGTTGCCCATCAACCATGGTTCATGATTTCCGGGAACCGCCCGCAGCCCAGACCGAACACCGGCCGGAAACGGTCAAGATACCGTCCGCCCTCAGGCAATGGCCGATCCAGCTAAAACTCGTCCCACCCACCGCACCGTTTTTACAAGGCGCCGACCTGTTACTGGCAGCTGATTGCGTACCTTTTGCCATGGCTAATTTTCATCAGGAATTTTTAAAAGATAAGGCGTTATTAATCGGTTGCCCAAAATTAGACGATAACCGGTCCGCTTTAGACAGATTAACCGATATCATCAAACTCGCTAACCTGAAAAGTTTAACGGTCCTTCATATGGAAGTCCCCTGCTGTTTCGGATTGGTTAATTTAGCCAGACAGGCGCTGACTGATTCCGGTAAGCAAATACCGTTTAACCAAGTAACCATCGGCATTAAAGGTGACGTAACAAATAAATAATCTGATATTTTATGGAGGAAGGCGCTATGAAAGCGACTGTTGAAGCGGACAAATGCTCTAGCTGCGGGCTTTGCGTGGAAACCTGTCCGGACGTATTTGAAATGGATAACGATGATATTGCCAAAGTAAAAGTGGACGTTGTTCCGCCGAATTGTGAATCCTGCACTAAAGAAGCGGCTGAAAATTGCCCGACTGAAGCGATTGTGGTGAAATAATAGCTGAAGTTAGAAATTAGACGTTAGAAGTTAGAGAGAATTAAACCTGTAACTCAAAACTTTCCCCATAGGCGGATCGCCTTGGGCGATAGTTTTGAATTTTTAATTACAAGCGGTTTCAGAAGGTCTTTACAGATAATATCAACGAGCCCCGCTAAAGCGGGACTCGTTGCCGACCGCACGAATTCAGGGTAGTCGTTGACAGGACTTATGAAACCGCTTGTAGTTACCGTTTCAGATAAACCATTAAAACCGAGATGTCCGCCGGGGTAACGCCGGCAATCCGGCCGGCCTGCCCCAGCGAAATAGGTTTCACCCGGTTTAACTTCTCCCGCGACTCCCGGCTTAAATGAGGCACCCGGTCATAATCCAGCCCAGCCGGCAACGATTTATTTTCCAGCCGTTTAAACCGGTCCACCTGTTCCAGTTGCCTCTTAATATAACCTTCATATTTGGTTTCAATCACCACCTGTTCCCTGACTGCCTGGCTCAAATTCATTTTTTTCACCAACGGACTCATTTCCCCCAGCCGGTTCCAATCGGTTTCCGGTTGCTTGAGCCACTGGCTGAGTAATTTATTTTGATAATAAGCGCCTTCCAGGATTTTCTTTGCTTCTTTAATCCTATTTTCTTTTTCGTCAAGTTTTTGTTTTAATGATTGGTTGATTAAACCGAACTGATATCCGTAATTCATCAACCGGCGGTCGGCGTTATCCGAACGAAGCAATAGCCGGTATTCAGCCCTGGAAGTAAACATCCGGTAAGGTTCAACCGGATTAAGGGTAATTAAATCGTCAATCAGCACGCCGATATAGGCCTCGGAACGCAGAAGAATAAATGGTGTTTTGTCCTGTTCGCCCCGCCGTAGCGGGGACGAATTCAGTCCTTCGGCTGATAATTTCAAAGCGGCGTTAATGCCGGCGATTAACCCCTGGGCCGCGGCTTCTTCATAACCGGACGTCCCGTTAATCTGACCGGCGTGCCACAGGTTTTTAACGAGTTTAGTTTCCAGGGTCGGATACAACTGGGCGGCCGGGACAAAATCATATTCAATCGCATAGCCATAACGGATAAATTCCGCCCGCGTCAACCCCTTGATTGAATGAACCATTTTCTCCTGAACGTCCGCCGGTAAACTGGTGGAAATTCCGTTGCAGTAAATTTCATCAACGTCCAGTCCTTCCGGTTCAAGAAAAATCTGGTGTCTGGTCCGTTCCGCAAAACGAACGACTTTATCTTCAATGGAAGGACAGTACCGAGGCCCCACCGCTTTAATCTGTCCGGTATAGAGCGGCGCCCGGTCAAGATTGTCACGGATAATTTTATGGGTTTTTTCGTTGGTATAAGTAATGTAACAAGGCACCTGCGGCCGGGTAATTAAGTCCGTGGCAAATGAAAACGGAACCGGCGGCTCGTCGCCGGCTTGAGGGGTCAGTTGGTCGTAATCAATACTGTTACGGTGGAGCCGCGGCGGGGTCCCGGTTTTTAATCTCCGCACTTCAAATCCCAACCGGCGTAAACTATCTGAAATATTTTCGGCCGAAGGTTCATCAATCCGTCCGCCCGGTATTTTTTTTTCACCGATATGAATCAACCCTTTCATAAAGGTACCGGTGGTCAGGATAACGGCGCGGCCGGCATAACTTTCACCTGATTTTCCTTTTACACCGGTTACCTGATGATTTTCTGTTAAAACCGCTTCAACGATTTCTTCTTTCAGGATGATATTCGGTTCTGATTCCAGAACCCGGCGGATGAAAAGATGGTATGCTTTTTTATCGGCTTGGGCGCGGGGTGATTGGACCGCCGGGCCTTTGCTGGTATTAAGCATCCGAAACTGGATACCGGTGGCATCGATGGCTTTAGCCATTGCTCCGCCTAAGGCATCAATTTCACGCACCAGTTGCCCTTTGGCCAGTCCGCCGATAGCCGGATTGCAGGACATCCGGGCAATGGCTTCCAGACTCATTGTTAAAAGCAGCGTCCGGCAGCCCATTCTGGCTGTGGACAGAGCCGCTTCTATACCGGCGTGCCCGGCCCCGACGACAATCACATCATATTCTGGGAAAGAAACCATCTGATTATTGAGATTTAGGTTGTTCTAAAGAATTAGTCTTTATCGGCTGTAATTTAACCTTAATCTCGGTCGGGTCTAACGACCAGATGGCGCCGGTGAAATGGTCAATGCCGCTAAAAACTATTCCAGTCGCCGTTCCGCCCCCTCGTGATCCATGTAAAGGCAATAAAATCAGATCTCCGGCAATCGTCCAGTTCACTTTTTTTCTGATACCTAACGTCAGCGGAAGATAACCTTCTTTGTTTATTATGACATGATAGGCATAACGGCGCGGCAGAGTTACTTTCGCCGGAGTAGTTTCCTTAATAAAAAATTTACGCTGGCAAGATTCCGAAATCATCACGGTGGCCCCGGGCGGGTCGGTGGTGATGGTTATTTTCTGCTTGGTTCCGCCGCTGGCCATTGTCGCGCAACCGATTAATCCGACGCCGGCTAATAACAAAGTACTTTCTAACATCAAGGTGCGTAGTGCCATAATCAATCATCCTTTCTATAAAATTTAAATTAAAATTTATAACTGACTCCCAGGGAAAAAGCCGGGCTTTTAATCTCCAACTTATTACCATCTTCATCAGAATTTAAAGTCGCCCACCACTGAAAAAATTCATAACCGGCGTGGAAAGAAAAAGCAGAATCTTTATGCAATTCTAAATATGTCTGAAAAGTAAAACTTTTCGTGCGCATCATCAAAGGCCCGCCTTCTACGGCGCCGGTATCCCACTGTAACACATAAGCGCCGCTGATTGATGTTGTCCAGGTAAGCGAGTCCGTCAGATGATATTCTCCTTCCAGACCTAAAAACGGGTAAGGCAGAAACTGCCGGAATTGTTCGGAGCCGCGATCTAATCCATTATCTAAAGCTATATCGCTATATAAATGCTCTAATCCGCCGACAAATTTTATTCTTGAACGCTGAAAATCAAAAAAAGAAGGCGTATATTTAACCGGGATTCTGATAAGCAGACTAAATCCTTCTGTCTTAATCGGAATACCAGGGGGGAACCGGTCGCCGTCATAGGCGACCGTATCAGGAAACGTGTTCTTCCCGCTCCAGTAGAAAATTTCGGTCCCGAGCCCGTATTCCCATTGAGGACCAACCCGTTTGATTAACCAGCGGTAACCAAGAGACGGTTTAATTTTAAGGTCGCCCTGCAGTGTTAAATCTGTCGGGGTAACATCAAACTCCCTTACCTCAGCCTCCCCAGAAAGTTGGCGATAGACCGGCGTCAGTGATAAATACCAACCATTTTTTGATTTAGAATTCCGGTTATCTTCGCCTGGGGCGAATTGACTGTTAAGTTGAATAGAAAATTCCGGTGGCCTATTCCGGACATCCGTTCCCCCGACCCCGCTCAAGCGGGGTCGTGAGACCAGGTCATTAGCCCGAAGGTCAATAACCAGCAACCCTAATAAATTTAATACCATCAAACCAACTATTATCCCCCTTGGAACACGACCGGTTTGTAATTTCATAACACATTCCTTTCATCACCAATTATAAATTCAGTCACTTTTGATATCAAAAACCAGTCTCGATTTTCACCCCTCTTTTTAGACCTGTAACTCAAAACTTTAGTTTTGACGAGATACCCCAGATTGATCCCATCCCGCTCCCGTCCCGCCTCGGCGAGACGGGGCGTGCTGGCGGATATCTCCCGCCGTCTTTAGAATCGGGCATGGTTGCCACGCTTTAGTCCGCCTAAGGCGGAGAAAAATTTGGAGTCAGGTTTTAGGCTAAAGCCTAACACCCAACGGGACGAAGTTTATCCCGCTTCCAGCAGAACTGTCGCTACGCAAGCCCCGATTAACATCGGGGCAAGCCCCAACGCTACCCGAAAAATTAATATTAGGATATGTTCTTAGGCTTTAGCCTAATAAAAACAATATTTCCCACCTCATCGGCAGATTGCACACTTAATTTGACAACAATGGGATAATCCGCTCCGCCTAAGGCGGAAGGCGGACCGCCGCTATAAAAGGTTTCAACTAAAGTTCAGTTCTTTAGTTATTCTGACCGCACAAAATTTAAACTCCGGTATTTTGGCCACGGGGTCTAAGGCCGGATTGGTGAGCATATTCGCGGCCGCTTCGGCAAAATGGAACGGAATAAAAACTGTCCCATTTGGCACGCGGTCGGTAACTTCCGCTTTAATCGTGATAGAACCCCGGCGCGAAGTAACCTGCACCTTTTCTCCATCTCCCACACCGATTGACTTGGCATCAGAAGGATTTATCTCCACCGACGCTTCCGGCACCTTAAAGACCGGACCGGTTGACCGACGCGTCATTGAACCGGTATGATAATGATAGAGTATCCGGCCGGTGGTCATAATAAACGGATAATCCTGGTCCGGTTCTTCAGCCGGTGGTTTATATTCTATGGGGTGAAACTTACCCAACCCGCAAGTAAATTTTCCACCGTGTAAAAACTTGGTGCCCGGATGGGTTTCATCCGGACAGGGCCACTGTAACGAGTTATAAGTTATGAGTGATAAGTTATGAATTGGCTTAAGACGCTCGTAAGTAATCCCGCCATAGATCGGTGTAAGCGAAGCGATTTCATCCGTGAGTTCACCGACCGATTGATAATCAAATTTACATCCGATCCCTAACTCTTTACCAAGCCGCCCACCGATTTCCGAAAGTATCTGCCAGTCCGGCCGGCTCTGGCCCTGTGGCTCAATTGCCTTATTTGACCATTGGACCCGCCGTTCGGTATTGGTATAAGAACCGTCCTTCTCGGCAAAACTACACGCCGGCAAAACTACATTAGCCCGCTGGGCTGTCTCCGTCAGGAACATATCTTGCACGACGAGAAAATCTATCTTCTTCAATCCTTCATTCACATGAGTAATATCCGGGTCACTAAGCATCGGATTTTCGCCCATAATATAAAGACCTTTAATCTTACCCTGGCCCGCGGCGTTTATGATTTCGGTCACGGTCAGACCGGGCTTATCACTGAGCGGAACTTTCCATAACGCTTCAAACTTCTTCTTGATTTCCGGATTATTCACCGCCTGGTAACCAGGGTAAACATCGGGCAGGCACCCGACATCGCAGGCGCCCTGGACATTAACCTGCCCGCGTAACGGGTTCAAGCCCGAGTATAATTTTCCAATCTGGCCGCAGAGCATGACTAAATTAGCCAGCGACATCGTGTTATCTGTACCGGTGGTATGCTGGGTGATACCCATTGAATAAATGGTCATCACATCCGGACTGGTGGCGTAAAACCGGGCGGCCCGGCGAATATCTTCAGCCGGCACACCGGTAATCTCAGCCGCCTTTTCCGGCGGGTAATTAGCCACGATTTTTTTTACCGCCTCAAACCCCTCAGTGCGGGTCTTGATAAAATCTTTATGCTCCAACCCTTCGGAAATAATAACGTTCATCAAACCGTTAATCAGCGCCACATCGGTCCCGCAGCGGTGTTGTAACCATATTTCGGCAAATTCGGTCAGTTCAATCGCCCGGGGGTCGGCCACCACCAATTTAGCGCCTTTTAAAACAGCGCGTTTTACCGCATAACCGATGACCGGGTGCGCTTCCGTGGTATTAGAACCGATGACAAAGATAAGTTTGGTGTTTTCTATCTCATCAATGGAATTACTCATCGCGGCTGAACCAAAAGCCCGGACTAAACCGGTGACGGTGGAGGCGTGGCATAACCGGGCGCAATGGTCAATATTATTATTCCCGAAAAGCACCCGGCAAAATTTCTGCATCAGATAATTTTCTTCATTGGAACACTTGGCAGATGATAAAACTGCCAATGCTTCACTTCCAGATTGTTTCTTTATATCTGCAAACTTTTTAACGATTAAATCAATTGCTTCTTCCCATGTGGATTCGCACAGAACGCCGTTCTTGCGGATAAGGGGTTTGTTAAGACGCTGCTGATTGGTATCAATGGAGTTATCTATGGCGTCTGCGGGATAAGTGGGCAAATCAGAATGCAAATTGTCATTCTGAGTCCCGGACGGGGACGAAGAATCTTTATTCAGGCGAGACCCTTCGCTTTGCTCTCCGAAGGAGTCCGTATGACTCTTCGGAGTCCATCGGACAGGGTAACATTTTTGCGCATTTCGTATTCCGCATTTTGTTAATCGATCCGGATGCCTCACAAAATCTAGTCCGAAATGTCCTTTGACGCAGAGCCAGCCATGATTCGCGGGGCCATCAGGATTTCCCCGCGAGCGGATAATTTGCCCATTCTTAACATCAAGAATAATACTGCAACCGCAACCGCAATAAGGGCAGATGACT
>CAKKQI010000270.1 GCA_919901895.1 Candidatus Brocadiaceae bacterium
AACGGTGAAGTGCTTGAAATAGAACCGGCTAAATATCTAAATCATCTTAAAGATGAAATTGCCAAAGGCCGGCGGGGCATTATTCTGATGCATGACCGGAACGCCTCGGTTTACCTGCAGGCGCTGATTGATTTCCTGAAAGCCAACCGGATTTCTGTTATGGCACTTGAAGAATGGGAGCGGGTTTACTCGTTACCGTCCACCCCGATGACGGGACATGAAGGGACGTTTTAACTAAATCGCCGAAGGCGATTTAGGTTAATATTTTTTGAACTTCCGGCGGTATAAATTCCGAACCTTAAATTTATTTGATGGTAATCGTCTCAGCTGATGCGGTGAGGCTGGGTACGCGGATGATAAGCCCGGTTCTTCCGGTTTTAAAGTAATTATTTCTTCCTTATCTAAATTTTGCAGTATCATTTCCAGATTTTTTATCAATTCGGCCGGTGTCTGGGGGCGGTTTTCTTTTTGTTTGCTCATCATTTTTAGAACCAGTTGGTCCGTCCATTCCGATAGAACCGGATTTTTTTGTTTGGGCGGCAACGGTTTTTGAGATAAATGTTTAGCGATAGCTTCGGCGGCTGAATCAGAATGAAACGGCCCCTGGCCGGTCACCATGAAATACAACGTTGCCACCAGCGAATAAATATCACTGCGGATGTCAACATCGATATCCGCGCGGGCCTGCTCAGGAGAAATGTAAGCCGGCGTCCCCAGTGTCATTCGTCCTTCGGTTGGTCCTCGTGAATCAGGAACCAATAATTTGGCCAGGCCAAGGTCGCAAAGTTTAATGATGCCGGATTTAGTAATCATAATATTGGCCGGTTTAATATCGCGATGGATAATATTGTTCTGGTGGGCGTGGTCCAATGCCCGGCTGACCTGAATGATAATTTTCAGTGATTTTTTTTCTTCCAGCGGTCCGTTTTTTTTAACTACATTTTCAATGGTCGGCCCGTCAATATATTCCATCGCAAAATAATAAATACCGTTTGATTCGGCGACATCAATGCCCTGGATGATATTAGGGTGGTTCAGACGGGCGACGGAACGCGCCTCGCGCAGGAATCGCTCCACGAATTTTTCGTTTTGGGCTAAATGGGGCGTCAATACTTTAATAGCCACCAGCCGTTCCATACTGATTTGCCAGGCCTTGTAAACATAACCCATCGCGCCTTGTCCAAGCCGGCTGATAATTTTATAACCGCTGATTTGCGTATGGCCGCCTTTGGAACCCTGGACCCTGAAGATATGTTTTGCCTGCACCTCGGTGAGATATCCCTTATCAATCAAGATTTCCCCTAAGGGCTTGGGTTCTACCCCTAATTCTTTGATTTTTTGCTGAATCTGGAGGCATTCCTTGATCCGTTCGGAGGTAATGTATCCGAGTTGTCCGGCCAATGTGCCGAAAGACAGGTCTTCTTTTTTTTCGGTCATAA
>CAKKQI010000271.1 GCA_919901895.1 Candidatus Brocadiaceae bacterium
ATTAAATGAAACAATCTGAAGAATTCAATGTCGGGCTTCTTTTTCAAAAGGAAGAATTTTCCCTGGAAGAAATTATCGGATTTAAAAATGTAGTTTACAAATCACTCAAAGAGCGAAACCGGTTTAAGAAAGAACTGGAATCGTTTGACGAAAACAAACCAAAGCATTTATCAAGCAGTTCTAAGGCGATTATCCGCAAAGGAATCGGTTACTGGATTTTGAATGATATCACTCGCGCAGTAAAACTTCTGGAAGAAGGACGGGCCGGTAAAGAGGCGAAATATTTCCTGGCCTTATGTTATCTGGAAACCGAAAAACCGTCCCAGGCGCACGATCTATTCAAAGAGTTATATCAGAACGACCCGGATGAATTATTAATCGCCACGGTTTACATAGAATCTAAAATTAAAGCGGGCGAGATTGATGAAGCCTTTAACGTTCTTCAGAAAATAAAAGCCAAGAAAAACTTCCGGCACAATGCCGATATTTATTTTTTGTCCGGTTTGTGCCTGGACTATTCCGGTGCCTACCAGGAGGCCGGGACGGAATACCAGAATGCTTTAAGGATTAACGCGGAACATCAACCCTCGCTCTTCCGGATGGCTTATAATGCCCAGTTAAACGGACAGGACGAAGAGGCGCTGGAGTTATACCAGAATCTGGCCCGGCTCAAACCGGTCTATGTTAATCCGATGATTAATCTGGGGTTGATGTATGAGGATAAGGGTTTATCCGACCAGGCGATTAAATGTTATGAGCGGGTTTTAGAATATCAGCCGACTCATTCGCGGTCTTTGCTTTATTTAAAAGATGCGAGCGCGGCTCAGTCAATGTTTTATGATGAAGAACAAAAACGGCGGGAACTGAGGATGTCTCAAATTTTAAACACACCGCTTTCCGATTTCCAGCTTTCGGTGCGCAGCCGGTCGTGTATGAATAAATTAAAAGTCCAAACGCTCGGTGATTTAACCAGATGGACAGAATCACGGCTTCTTAAAGCGGAAAATTTCGGGATGACTTCCCTGGCCGAGGTTAAAGAACTGCTGGCCCGGCATAGTTTAACTCTGGCTCACGAAGAGATCGAGTCGGCGGCCCAGATAAAAAAAATCATTCTGGCCGAAGGGTCCACTTCGGACCTGCGTAATAAAACAATCGGAGAATTTGAATGGTCGGCCCGCGTGAAGGGTTGTCTTAATAAAATGAAAGTAGCTACGGTCGGTGATTTAACCAAATACAGCGAACCGGAGTTGCTCCATATGAAAAATTTCGGGCAGACTTCACTAAATGAAATCAAGCAAAAATTAGCCCTGATGGGGCTTTCGTTAAAACCGGGCGAATAAATTGAAATTGTTGACAAAGTCAATAATTTCACCCCGAACTTGTTTCGGGGTCTAATACCCCGATGATGATATTGGGGAGACCTCGACCCTGAATCAAGTTCAGGGTATCGGGATGAGCCCGTTGTCCAGATTCAGTGGGATTCAACGGTCTCAAATTATCGGTAAATTACATTACAGCATACGGTCAATTATGCCCTACGACCTAGCGATAATATTTATATTTGGTTTCGGATTAATGGTGGGTAGTTTTTTTAATGTTTGTATTTATCGCTTGCCGCGCGAGGGTCTTTCTGTTGTCAAACCGCGTTCTTTCTGCCCGCAATGCCAAAATTTGATTTACTGGTATGATAATATCCCGGTGGTCAGTTTTTTAATCCTCAGGGGCCGTTGCCGTTCTTGCGGTGCAACCATATCATGGCGTTACCCGCTGGTTGAAATCATGACGGCCCTTCTCTTTGCCGGCGCCGGCTATTTAATATTTAAAACGACGGCTGATTTTACCTCCTTCCGCCATTGCCTCAAATTCATTATATACATTTATTTACTCGGCGCCTTGATTATCACTACCTTTATTGATTTTGAATTCAGGATTATTCCCGATGAAATAAGTCTCTGGGGCATCGTGGTCGGTTTGGTTTTCAGTATAATTTTTCCGTGGTGGCACCCGGCGGCTGAAGGACTGACCAAAATAGCGGCTTTGAACGGATTTATCGCCGCCCTGGGCGGGTTGGGGGCAGGGGGCGGAATTATTTACCTGGTTCGGATCATCGGAAAATTTGTATTTAAAAAAGAAGCGATGGGTTTAGGTGATGTGAAGTTAATGGTTTTTCTGGGCACTTTTTTGGGATGGCGTGATATTATCTGGGTATTTTTACTGGGCTGTATCTTCGGTTCTGTTTTCGGAATTATTTCCTGGTTGATTACCAAAGACCGCTATATTGCTTTCGGTCCTTTTCTGGCGCTGGGTGCCGTGGCGATGATGTTTTTTAAAGAAGAAATTTATTATTTTATTTATAATACCTATCCGAATATAATGAAAGATATTTTATTAATTCAGTGATTTTTTTTGGAAATTTATTTTACCGTATGTTATAATCAGGTGAGCGACGCCTCCATATCCGCCTTAGGCGGAAGCGAGTCATTAGGCGTCTCAGCCAGAGGCTGACCAGCCTTTGGCTGGAGCGAAATCCCGTCCTTTCGGGGAATAATTGTTGAGGCCACCGCATAATTTCCAGCGAAATTTTGATGGGGGAATAAAGAAAATGGCCAATAATGAAGTAACGAATTTTAGAAATATTGCTTTGGTCGGGCACGGCGATGCCGGTAAAACAACCCTGGTTGAAACCATTCTATTTAAGACTAAAACTATCAGCCGGTTGGGAGAAGTTGAGGCCGGAACCACCACCTGTGATTTTGAGCCGGACGAGAAAGACCGGAAGAATTCCCTTGATGCGGCGGTGGTTTCCTGTCATTGGGGAAATAAAACGCTTAATATTATTGATACTCCCGGTTATCCTGATTTTGCCGGCGAAGCCATCATATCTTTGCAGGCCGTGGAATCCGGGCTCTTAACCATAAATGCTTCATCCGGGATAATGGTTAATACCAGAGAAATGTGGAATGTTATGAGCGAACTTGACCGGCCGCGTTTTATCGTTATTAATAAACTAGATCTGCCTAACCTGAAATTCAGCGAACTTTTAAAATCAATCCAGGATACTTTTGGTCCCAAATGTCTGCCGCTTACTTTTCCGGTCGGGTTAGGTGATTCATTAAAAGGGGTGGTTGACTTTCTGGTCACGCCGCCCGATAAGATTCCGTCCGAAATTACCGAGGCAAAGCAATGGCGGGAAAAATTAATAGAATCAGCGGTGGAAGTGGACGACGCACTTTTGAATAAATATCTGGATGGGCAGGCGGTTTCTGCGGACGAATTATCCGGCGCTTTAAAACGGGCTGTTCGGGAACGAAAGATATTTCCCGTTCTTTGTGTTTCCGCCAAAAAACAGGTCGGCCTTGATGAATTGCTTGATTTTATGGTGTCTTATTTGCCCGCGCCTGATGAAGCGGAACCTAAAAAAGGCGTTAATCCGGAAAGTGATGAAAAAACAGAAGTGATTTTAGAACGCACCGCTGCGGCGCCTCTCAGCGCCCAGGTTTTCAAATGCGTCAGCGACCCTTTCGTCGGTAAAATATCATACCTCAGAATCTTTTCCGGGACGGTTCACCCGGATAGCACGGTTTATAATTCAAGATTTAAAAAAACACAAAAAATCGGCAAGATTTTTAAACCTTTCGGAAAAGAACAACAGCCAATCAATCAGGCGATTTGCGGCGATATTATCACGACGACCAAGGTTGAAGACCTGCTGCTTTTTGATACGCTGTCCACACCGGGGAATCCGGTTAAAT
>CAKKQI010000272.1 GCA_919901895.1 Candidatus Brocadiaceae bacterium
TTTACTGTTGGCCAATTGAAATATTTGCTCAAAACTTTGAATCGGCGGAACAACGGCATCACCCATCGGATGGCTCTGGTTATGCGCACAGGGATGAAGGTAATACTTGGGAGTAGGCGGTGATGGATCGTTAGGTAACGGTAAGTCAAAACTATAAGTATCCTGACTGGACAACCCATCATGAACCATGGTAACGCGACCGGATTTTTTATTAGTCCAATCTTCCGGGGTAGCGGATCGCATCGCCCGGGAAAGAGCCTGGACAAAAGAATCCGCCAGGTAGGCCGAATAAGTATCTTCGATTGATACCTTAGCGCTTTTAATGCCGGTCGGGAATAACGCCAGGACAATAATCAATCCAACCGTTAGGATGATTACGGCCATCAGGATTTCTATTAAAGTCAGCCCGTTCCGATTCATATTTATTTTATCGATTCTTCCGTATATAAAATCATTTTTCTTATTTTACCCGTCAGCGCCGTATAGTCAAGATACATTTTAGATTTCGGTTTGTTTTTTTGTTCCAGAACAATATCGGTCTTATCGGCCTTGGGCGGATGAACCATCGATTGGTCGGAAACGCCGGTGGGCATCATCAGGGAACCGTCGGACCGGAAACCCAGATATGGTTGAGTTAAACGAAACAAAGGCGGGCCCTGGACGCCGGTTAAAAATTTTATTTCCTTAGGCAAGATTATAGATTCGTCAACCTGCTCATCGGTCGCCGCATCATAGATTTGATTTTCATTAGTATCCTTATAAATAACCATCAGCGATTTATCTGTTTCAAAGACCAGAAAATGCATCTGACGCTGGGTGGCGGCTAACTGCTGGGATTTCCTGAAAACACTCTGCACGATCAATCCGCCTTGTTTGAGCCGTTCATCTTTCAGAAAACCTGAAATAAAAATTAATGAAATAGAACTCAACATCATAATAATACCGATGACCACCAGAAGTTCAATCAGCGAAAAACCGGGCGGCCTTTTACCGTTTTTGTTATTTTGACTTACATATATATAACACATAGTTTTATCCGCTCATTTTTGCCAGTTATTAATATCATCATTCTTCTGGGAATTATCATCATCAGCCAGGCCATTCGGTCCGAATGATTCCAGGTCAACGTAAGATTTATTATTTTTACCGCCATAAATCTTATGGTCTAAACCGGGGCATTGATAAACCAGCCGGTTATCCCATCCATCAATGATGTATTTTTGAGCATCAAGATTTTTATTATTAAGATTTAAATCGGCCCGGAATTCTTTTGTTTCCGCCGTTTTAAGAACGGGGTCAAAAGACGTCTGGTATTCCAGTTTTTGGGTCAGGAAATAATAAATATTTTGCGACCCGTCCCATTGACCGGAACCGGGCGGATATTCCAGAAAAACCTCTTTATAATTGGTCAGGGCCATCTCAATATTTTTGATTAATGATTCCGCCGCTTTGGTTTTACCGTCTTCTATAAATGAAAAACTCAGGACTAAAGTAAGGCCGGCCAGGATAATAATAACGGATATAACGATTATAATTTCTATAAAGGTAAACCCCGCTCTTTTGGACGAACCGCCCCATTCTTTCGTCCGGAAAGAGTGAAACTGACCTTTATGAAATGTTTTCCAAAAGGGCGGGGTAAACCCCGTGAGAGACCCACCCAGCCTTTGGCGGGGTAGGAAATGCTTCTTAACCACATCTTTCATATGGTGCAATTTAATCCCAACTATTCAAACCATCCGCCACCAGTTTCCGGTTGGTAGTCCAGATATCAAACGATTCCGCATCGTGAGGCGGATGATGTTTGGTAGCCGGTTTGGAGGCATTTTCCTGATAGTAA
>CAKKQI010000273.1 GCA_919901895.1 Candidatus Brocadiaceae bacterium
ACGAACGTTTCTCATTTTTCCAACATGCAGGCCGTTTATTCTGAAAAAGAGAAAAGTTTTAAGGTCTCCGGCCAAGCCAAATATCCGGATAACACCCGTTTGGATATTGCGATTGGTTATCAGGGCGAACGGTTGCTGATTAACCGGGAATCTGTAACTAACGGAAAATTTGAGACCGGCATTCCGGCCAATAAAAAAGTCTTGCCGACGGCTTACGATATTGAAATAATTTTCTGGCCCCAGCGCCCACCGGCTTCCGTGACAAGAATACCGGGCGGACAAAAATTTTCCGAGGAAACATTTATGCTGGCTGTTTTTACCGCTGCGCCCAAACAGGTGGAGCAGGAACGCCGGAAGAATCTGGAGTTTTTCAAGAAAGTTTTAAGCGACAGCAAAGAATTATATGATAGTTTAAAAACGGCTTATCTTGACGAAAAATCAAAACCGCCCCAGGATTTTAATATGAATGACTGGGAACCGAAATTCACCGCTGGCTTGCGGTCTCTTGATAAGCATCGCCAGACTATTACCGGCCGGCAGGAAACATACCTGTCGGATATCTTTCCGGAAATAAACAATCTGATGCTCTCTTTTATCCAGGAAGTCCGCCGGATTTACGAAGAACTGACCGAAGATTTAAGCCAAGGCGGCATTATTGACGTTCATACCGGCCGGAAAATAAAAACGGAGAGTATCGTGAATAAAGCCGATACGGCTTTTTGGTCTTATTATGAACCGTTGCAGGTGACCGTTCAATTGAAGGAGCGTATCGGCGATGAAAATGTTATTCTGGGGTATTTCCGTCAATTGGAGGGTTATTACCGGGCTTTGGTTAATAATTATCAGGATGGCCTGGCGCAGAAGATAACAGGCGATAAATGGAATGATTTTGTCACCCCCGCAGGAGGCGGTTGGAATAATAAAATAACGGATTTGAAAAAACAGGTTGAGGAATTGCAAACCAAGGCGGCTACCAAAGAATTAGGTGATTTTTACCGGGATTTCAAAAAACTGATTGATGATGTTGTTCATCTTTCAAGTCTTTGCGGCCGCCATATTAAACATGAAAGCAGAGATGAAGCCAATCTGATTGCCGAGATTGAGCAGAAAAAACTTCAGTTTCAAAAAGATTTTTACGGACAGATGGCTTTCCTCGGTTTCCAGCGGATATATATCGGCCGGTTAAGCCGTCCGCCGGCGCTAAGCGGCCGTCCTTCGGAAGCGGCCGTTTCCGAGGAAACCAAACAGTTGATAGAAAAGCAAATTAAGTTGATTAAAACTTCGACCGAAGCGGCCGAACGGGAAACCGCTCTGCTGGAATTAACCGCCATCGGCCCGGCAATTATTCCTTATTTTAAACAGGAACTAAGCAGCAGTGATAAAGCGGCCGCGGCTGTTTTTTTAAGAGGATTATGCTTTTTCGGCAGCGAAGTCGCGCCGCTCAAACCGCAACTGCTGGAATTCTTGAAATCAAACAACCAGGAACTGAAACTTCAGGCTA
>CAKKQI010000274.1 GCA_919901895.1 Candidatus Brocadiaceae bacterium
ATATCGCCGCTTGTTCTTTTATGGAAAATCGCCACCGGGGTGGTTTTATATTTCGGAGTGCTGTATTTATTGCGTGAAAAAACGTTCCGTTCGTTATTGGCCGCCCGGCGTAATAAAGTTGAATAATATAAATATATGAAATGTAATTTATGCGGGAAAGAAAATTGCAAGGTGCTGCTGAATCTGGATTTCCCGGATATGGCCGTAAAAAACCTGAAACTTGTCAAATGCCGTTCCTGCGGGCTTGTTTATATACCCCCAGGCCTGATACGGGAGAAATCCAGAATACATATTCCCCGGAATACTTTAAAAAATTTTACCTGAAAAAAGACCGGTTAAAATCAGGGTTTTTCAGGCGGATGCTCAAGCGTATTGAAACCTTAAAAAATAAAGGTAAAATACTTGACGTCGGCTGCGGGACCGGACTATTCCTGCAGTTGGCCAACCGGCACGGCTGGGAAACGGCCGGAGTGGAAATAGCGTCGTTTGCCGCCGAATTCTGCCGGAATGAATTACGCCTGAACGTCCGGACCGGCACCCTGGCCGGACAGAACTTCCCCGGTAATTCCTTTGATGTGGTGACAATGTGGGACGTCCTGGAACACGAAACGGTACCGCGGCAGACCCTGGCCGAAATACGCCGCATTCTTAAACCGGATGGCATATTGATGTTAAAAGTGCCTGATATGGACAGCCCGATTAACCAAACCTTGTTATTCTACAGCCGGTTGAAAAAAATAAACCTGGTTCACGCGCCGAATCATCTTTTCCATTTCACAAGAAGTACTTTAAAACGGATGTTAATGGTTTGCGGCTTTTCGCCGCGCCGATTCTGGCCGGTTGATGACCCGGTGGAATGGGAATTTGCTTCCGTCGTTAAATCGTTTTTATTCCGCTGGCTGATTATTATTTCGCGGGTCCTAAACCGGCGGGATTCCATGGTTTTGGTCGCTTCAAAATGAAAAAAATTATTTATCTCATTGACCATTTAAGAATCGGCGGCGTTCAGACGCTGCTGCTGG
>CAKKQI010000275.1 GCA_919901895.1 Candidatus Brocadiaceae bacterium
TGATCATCCCAGGAATTAAGATAATTCCTGAGTTTCAGACGGCCGATTTCTAAAACGGCATTAAGATACGACTTGTCGTCTTCGCTGAAATCGCGCTTGGTGGAAACGCGGCTGGTTCCCAGGACTATTTGCGAAGCGGTTCGTTTAGACGGATCCTTAGCCGGCCGGGCGCCGGGCGCTTCGGTTTTATCCTGATAATTACCAAGCGATACCGTTAAATCCTTCCGGTCGTTCCAGCGGTAATGCATTTTCAGATGACTGTCGCCGGAATGATAAGTGCTGTTATCCCGATGTCCTTGGGAAGTTTTATAATTACCGGTAAACAAATAACCAAACGGCCCTTTGGAGGCGCTGTCGGATAATTGGGTAATCATTGTTCCATAGGTGCCGTATAAAAAATTGAATGAACTGCCCGGTTCAGGCGAAGGATTCTTCGTAATAATATTAACCACGCCGGCCACGGCATTGCCTCCGTAGAGAGCCGAAACGGAACCGCGTACGACTTCAATCCGTTCTATGTTGTCTATTGAAAGAAAAGAAAGATCCGCGTCTCCGCTGGAAGGCGCGTTAATAATCCGGTCATCCATCATCACCAAAACATGCTGACTGCGTAATCCCCTGATATGCAAACTGGTTGTTGAACCCAAACTGCCATAGCGTTCTATTTTTAAACCTGTTTTGTCTTCCAGTACTCGGGCCAGATCAGAAGTATTCTTACCGGCTATCTCTTCCCCGGTAATAACCGTTACCGAACCTGGGGCGTCCTCAAGCGGCTTTTCCTCACGCGTGGCCGTCACCACAATTTCGTCCACTTCAGTAGTTTCCGGTTTAGGTTCCTCACCCCAAACAGGTGTGATCAAAATTAAACTACCTGCCATCAACCATGGTGCTATCCGCCGCATAAAAACCTCCTTAAAATAAAAAAACCCTCCGGCGCGGTAGAGGGTTCATCACTATTTAATTTCCCTTTTCCCCGGATAGATCATATCAGGGGACCCCGTTTTACCATTCCCGCTATTTTCGAAGCGGGATAAACGGGACCGCGAAGGTACTGAGCGAAACAACCAATCGTCCGGGCTTGTCCCTGAACCAGAAACGGTTCAGGGCATTACCGTTGCGGGACAGCGCTCCGGCTCTCACGGAGACTTCCTTTGGTTGTCCGCTTTAAAATTTTATCTTATTATATTAATTTCGGAACCTTAATCAAGAAATCGCGTATGACATTTTAGGACATAAAATATTCGCTTCCCGATATAATCTGACAGGCGAAAATTTTATATTTTAGAACATTTCCCGCCCTTTCGGCGAGAAAAGGCGGGGCAAGCTAAAATCCGGCTGATATGCCTGCTGGTTAAATCAAATTTTGCCGCAATAAATTTTAATGACTTCCCCTGCCGGCGGAGTTTAACAATCCGGTTATTCCGTTTGGTTAAATATTTAACGAAGATGAAATTCAACCTGCTTTTAATCATATTTTTGAATGTCCAAAAAATACCACGGACCGTAAGGAGTCTGTTTTTCCACGACGGCCGTCTGTTTGATTTCTATTTTTTTCTTAAAAAGCGGCCCGTTAATGACAAAAGTATGATATTCGCCGCCTTCGCCGCACAGGTCAATGTACGGTTTATGTTTTTTAAGATACTGCACAAAATCGCGGTCAATTATTTTACCAATCCATTCTTTAGGCAGTCCGGTCTGGGGACGCTCCGACTCCGGCCGGGCCGAAACTAAAAGCGATTGGAACCCGGCGTTTAAAAATTCATCCATAATATCTTCGGTCCGCATCCCCCAGAGCGGCTCGACCAGTTCAATCCCGAGTTCCGCGCATCTGGCCTCCAGCCATTGTTTATGCTCCTGTAAATAAATATCTCCGCAAACCAGTCCTTTGATACCGCCGGGAAGCAGGACGCGAATCGTTTCCTTAAAAACCATCTCATAATTACTCTCCGGACCGGATATGACTTCTTTTTGAACCAGCGGAAGCCCGATGGATTCCGCCTGTTTTTGAATTAATTCCTTCCGAATACCGTGAAGGGCTACTCGCTGATATTCGGCGGTAATAAAATTCATCAGATGGGAAATTTTATAGCCCATCTTGATGGCCTTGTAACAGGCCAG
>CAKKQI010000276.1 GCA_919901895.1 Candidatus Brocadiaceae bacterium
AAAATAAAAGTCGGCGTTATTGGTTGCGGGAATATCAGCAGTATCTATTTTAAGGTAATGCAAACCTTCAATATCCTTGAAGTAGCGGCCTGCTCTGACCTGATGATGGAAAGAGCCAAGGCGAGCGCCCAGAAATTCAAGATTCCAAAAGCTTGTACCGTAAAGGAATTATTAACGGATGAGGAAATTGAGATTATCGTAAATCTTACTATCCCCAAAGCACATGCCGAAGTAAGCATCGCCAGTCTTGAATCAGGGAAAAATGTTTACGGAGAAAAACCATTGGCCGTAACCCGCGAGGAGGGACAGAAAATACTCAAGACTGCTAAGAAAAAAAAACTGCGCGTCGGATCAGCTCCGGATACCTTCCTCGGCGCCGGGATACAGACCTGCCGCAAAATTATTGATGACGGATTAATCGGCAAACCCATTGCCTGCACCGCTTTTATGACCTGCCATGGCCACGAATCATGGCATCCGGATCCGAATTTCTATTACCAACCCGGCGGCGGACCGATGCTTGACATGGGTCCTTATTATCTTACTGCCCTAATAAATTTAATGGGACCGGTCCGGCGGGTAACCGGTTCAGCCAATATTACCTTCACGGAAAGGACAATCACGAGCCAACCTAAATATGGGACAAAAATCAAGGTCAAGACCCCAACGCACATCGCGGGAATAATGGATTTCGCCAATGGTGCGGTGGGAACGATCATTACTTCTTTTGATATTTGGGCGGCCAATCTGCCGGCGATCGAAATCTACGGAACAGAAGGTTCTTTAACCGTGCCTGATCCGAATTGTTTCGGCGGACCAGTCCGCCTGCATAAACCGAATTCAAATCTCTGGAAAGATCGGCCGCTTTCCTATGGATATGCAGAAAATAGCCGGGGCATCGGCGTAGCTGATATGGCCAGCGCCATTGTTTCCGGCCGGCCACACCGGGCAAACGGAGAAATGGCTTACCACGTTCTCGATATTATGCAGGCATTTAATGATGCGTCCGGCACCAATAAGCATATTGAGATTTCAAGCACCTGTCACCGGCCTGAAGCGCTGCCTCTTGGATTACGCAATGGCCAAGTAGACAAATAAAGTACTAGAAGCGGTTTCATAAGGTATTTACAGATAATATCAACGAGGTCCCGATTAGGTCGGGAGATTCCGCTGTCGCTCCATAAACCTCGTTGTCTACCGCACGAATTCGGGGTAGGCAACGACCTTACGGTCGTTGACAAGACTTATGAAACTACTTGTAATCAAGAAAAGAATATTACCTGTTAGGCTATGATTAGCATGAAAAAAGCATTAATCGTCTGGGGTGGATGGTCGGGCCACGAACCCAAGCAATGCGCGGATATATTCGCTCCGTTTCTTAAAGAAAATAATTATCAAGTGGAAGTTTCTGATACCCTGGATTCCTATCTTAATAAAGCCAAGATGAAATCACTTAGTTTAATCGTGCCGATCTGGACAATGGGAACGATTAAACCGGAACAGGAAAAAGGATTACTTGATGCAGTAAAAAACGGGGTGGGCATTGCCGGGTGGCATGGCGGAATGGCCGATTCTTTCCGCAATAACACTGAATATCAGTGGATGGTCGGCGGCCAGTGGGTGGCGCATCCGGGCGGAATAGTGGATTACCAAGTCAATATTATCAACCACCACGACCCTATTACCAAAGGATTAAAGGATTTTAAGATGCATTCTGAGCAGTACTATCTGCAGGTGGACCCAAGCAACAAGGTTTTAGCAACAACCACCTTTAAGGGTAAAAATAACCCCTGGATAAAAGACTGTGTTATGCCGGTAGTTTGGAAAAGAAAATGGGGTAAAGGCAAAGTTTTCTATACTTCTCTGGGACATGTGGCCGGAGACTTTTCCGTACCGGAAGCTTTAGAAATAGTAAAACGCGGTCTGCTCTGGGCTTCTCGGTAATGATAGGCATAGTCCCAATAGACAAACCGAACTGTCTGCGCTTCATCCTGAATGACTCATCTAAGAGCCTATCTCGGTAGGATTGGTTTTCTTTCTCCACCTTAGGCGGATTAGGCTTTCCCGCCTGAGGCGGGTCAGCCTTTGGCTGAAGCCTAAGATGAATTCCCTACCGAGATAGGCTCTAAGTCGCGGCTCTCTTAGTTAATCCGGTCCGGTATGATTCATCTTCTACCAAAATCGCCTTGTAACGCCTCTGGAAAAGGTGCTCCTATCTTCAAATTATGATAAACACCAAGAATAATTTATTGCTATCATATTGACTTGATTGG
>CAKKQI010000277.1 GCA_919901895.1 Candidatus Brocadiaceae bacterium
GCATAAAGAGAACCATAATCGGTGACCGAATTATAACTGCCGGCGTAGATAGTCCCATCCCGGGCAATGGCCGGAGAAGAAAAGAACCTGATAGTAGGCAAAAATAACGGACCCCATTTTACCCCACCGTCCGGCCGGACGGCATAAAAGTAACCCGATAAAGTACCTACGTAGATTGTCCCATCCGGTGCAATGGCGGGCGAGGCATCAATCGGCTCA
Source organism: Candidatus Brocadiaceae bacterium (assembly GCA_919901895.1). Taxonomy (GTDB): domain Bacteria; phylum Planctomycetota; class MHYJ01; order JACQXL01; family CAKKQI01; genus CAKKQI01. Next base: position 220 of record CAKKQI010000277.1, read on the forward strand.
TAACCAATTGCCGGATAAGACCATTTTATAATAGGCGTGGTCTCTGGTCCGCTATTAGGACTAAGACCGGAATGAGCCAAATCGTGATGAAACATTGGCCAGTCGGAATTGGCTAATTTGTTTCCGGCAGCAGTAAAGGTATTGGCTTCATTAGAATAAGAACTAAAACCGCCTGAATTATAGGCCCGAACCCGGTAAAAATAATTGGTATTGGGGCTGGCCGTGCTATCAAGATAGTACACCCACCCACCCCCGGGACCAATTGTGGCAATTATTGAATATGTCCCTCCGAAATCTGTTTTACGTTCTATTTCATAACCTGTTTCAATATCTGAAGCATCAATCCAGTAAAGGTCTACTTCGGTAGGAGATATCGCGTTAGCATTTAAGCCCCAGGGCGAACCGGGCGGATTCTGCGAAAATGTAGGCGGGGGCGGTCCGCTGCTGCTGCCACCGCCGCCTTTGGAACCGCCGGAAGCAATCGCAATTACTACTGCGCCGGCCCCGCCGTAAAAATACGGTGATTTATACCACGCCCCGGGCGGCATCGCGGAAATCGGCTTCTCCAACAGTTTTACCACCGGTTTAAACTTCACGCCCTTTTTTAATTCGCCTAATTCTAAAATTCCTTCAGGCGTATTCTGGTAATAAACCACGCGATATTTCGTCAGTTCGCCTGATTTAAGCCAATCAGCGTATTCTGAATAAGGAATTTCTTTACCGTTAAGCAGGATTTTTTCAGGCAGCCAGGGATACTGGGCCGGTGTCGCCAGTGTTTTATTTAAAAGGACATCTTCTTTAGCCGCGGCGTAGATTTTATAATAATAATTACCCCATTGGTTACCGCGGTCTTTAAGCAGTGATTCAAAAACCTGTTTTTCGGCGGTATTAGAAGGGGCGGGTTGTTTATAAAATACTTCCAGCAAATCGGCGGCTAAAATCAGGTTGCCGGACCAGGATAACCAGACTAATAACCATAGAAATAAATATAAAATGGTTTTATTGAAACTCTGGCTTACTCTTCTTATGTCATTGCGAGGAGTGAATGGAGTGGACGACGAAGCAATCTCGTTTTCTTGAGATTGCTTCTGGCGCTGAGGCGCCATCGCAATGACAGTCGGAGGTAGGGGTGGAATTAAATGTTCAAATTTCATCATTCCATTCTTCCATCATTCCATTAAGCCATCTTTTTATTTTGCTTCTAAAAAATCCAGCCCCACCGGTTCTTCGGTAATTAACGAAACCCCGCCTTTGGTATCGTAATCGGTTAAAATTATCTGAGTTTGATAATCACCTTCTGAAACGAGCAGTTTTAACAGACCGGCCAGCGGAATTTTAACCGGCTCATCCGGTTTAAGATACCATCTTTTTTCGACTCGTTTTAGGTCAGCGGAGGTAACATTAAACCTCTCGGAATTAAAATCTAATTTTTGCTTATTAACGGTGAGCGCAATTTTTCCTGCCTGTGCCGAGGCTTCGGCAGGCAGGTCGGAATCAACTTTCGTTTCGTTCTGATGAATCTGGTTAATCGGAATAATGAGCAATTTTTCCGTAAAATCATCAAAAATCTGGGCCGGAGTGCGTTTGGTTTTATTCGCCCAAAGCGATAGGTTAATTTCCACCGCGGGCAAGACATTATGTTTAATAATTAATTTTTCCAGCCCCGGCTCGCCCTGTTCGTTTACGGGAAAAGAGATGATTTTCTGTGTTTCTTTTCCTTCATTGGCCACCAGTTCCAACCAGGTTTGTTATTTTTTCTTTTCCAGAGTTTTTTTCAAAACGGTAATTTTAAATTCGGAAGACCAGATTTGTTTTAAGGCGGCGCCGGAACGCTGGAATCTTTTAACCTCGTATTTCACCCAGCCGCCTTCCGGGAAAGCATCAG
>CAKKQI010000278.1 GCA_919901895.1 Candidatus Brocadiaceae bacterium
CGCCAGCTGGCGGAAAAAAAAGGATTACGCATCGGCGGCGCGCCGGACACATTCCTGGGCGGCGGAATCCAGACCTGCCGGAAATTGATTGATGACGGGCAAATCGGCCAACCGCTCGGCGCCGCGGCCTTTATGTTATGCCCCGGACACGAAAGCTGGCATCCGGACCCGGATTTTTATTACCAACCGGGCGGCGGTCCGATGTTTGATATGGGACCTTATTACCTGACCGCGCTGGTTTCGCTTCTCGGACCGGTTAAAAACGTCGCCGCCTCAGCCCGGATAACCTTTCCGGAACGGCTGATTACCAGTCAGTCGAAACAGGGAACTAAAATCAAGGTCCGCACGCCGACCCATATCGCCGGCATTATGAATTTTACCAATGGCGCGGTTGGAACTATCACCACCAGTTTTGACGTCTGGGCGAGTGAACTGCCCTTTATTGAAATTTACGGAACCGAAGGCACGTTAAGCGTTCCGGACCCGAATTGTTTTGGCGGGCCGGTCCGGATTTGCCGCCGGGGTTCCTGCGAATGGAATGAAGTCCCGCTGACTCATATTTACACCAATGAAAGCCGGGGCATTGGAGTGGCGGACCTGGCTTATGCCCTTATCTCGGGACGCCCGCATCGGGCCAACGGCGTGATGGCTTATCATATCCTGGACATTATGCATTCATTTCTTGAATCATCAAATACCGGCAAACACGTTGAATTAAAAAGCGCCTGCGCCAGACCGGCGCCGCTGCCATTGGGATTATCCGACGGAAAATTGGATGAATAGTTTCACCCTGTCTTAGCCTATTGGATTATGTTTTAGGCGACTGGTATTCCAGTAGAGCCACCCAACGCAGAAAGCCCCGCCGATAATGTTGCCCAGCGAAACGACGGAGATATTTTTACATAATCCCAGCCAGGTAACCGTCGCTGGATGAGGCAACAGCAGAGCCAGCGGCAGGAGCGTCATATTAGCAACACTGTGTTCAAAACCACAGGCAATAAAGGCGAATAAACACCAGAAAATCAGGATACACTTTGCCGCATCATTTCTGGTGCGACTTGAGGTCCAGATGGCGAGGCAAACCAACCAGTTACACAAAACGGCCCTGAAAAAAAGTTCGTGCCAGGGCAATTGCATTTTAAGCCGGGCAACCTGAGTTACAAAATCCGCTTTTGAATTCATTACGCCTGAAAATAGCACCAGAATCGCCAGACCGATTGAGCCCAGAAAATTACCAGCCCACGACCATATCCACACGTTCAAAAGATCTTTCCAACCGACCTTCTTTTCCAGCGTACCTATCATCATACACAAGTTATTTCCGGTAAAAAGTTCCGAACCGGCAAAAACAACCAGCGTCAGGGCGATTCCGAAAGAAAGACCCATTACCAGATTTACAATCGGGGCGTTTGCAGCGGCCAGCGGAGACCCGACACTGAAAATTAAAATTATCCCAAAGCCAACGTAAACGCCGGCCAGAACACTCTCTGTCAGATAAGAAAAAAAAGATTTTTCAAAATGTGTTTTTTTGGCAATGCTTAATGCGGCAAAATTATCTACGGTTTCGTAATACATAATATTATATAATTACCTCAATGTCCGTACAAATACGGCGGTTCGTTGATATGTTTGATTAATTCCTGATACTCTTCGGTGGAAATGTTATTTTGCCAGACGCCCGCTAATCGCGCCAGCATTGTGCCGCACAAAAATATCAGCCCAATAATTATCGCGTAGAGCAACGGTTTTAAGCGGAACTTATTTTTTGTTACCGATAAATAAAGAGTGTCGTTTACCCCGCCCTTTTGGATAGTACTGCCACGGATAGAATTCCCTTCTTCCCTGTAGAACAGATTGTACATCTGGTTGCCCAAAAGAGCGGGGTTTACCGGACAGACATCCACGCATTGCAGACAGGCATTACATTCGTCCGACCACACCACCGCAGAATTGTGAACTTGCACCCGGGCCGGACAAACCTTCGTGCATTTCTGGCAATCAATACACGTTTTTTTATTACGATGTATCTTAAAAGGGCTTAACCAACTCAAACTCCCCATTAATGCTCCATAAGGACAGAGATACCGGCACCAGAAATGGGGAATGCCGATGCTGAGAAATCCCAGGACAAGTAAAACAACGCCGGTGGTTACTGATAATCCGGTAAAAAATTTCAGCATCCGGATATCCATCACCTGATGGTAAGGCCGCCCCATAAAATTTTCTAGGTCGGTCAAGTTCATCTGCACCATAATATTCCAGACAAAAAAAAACATCAAGAAATATTTAAAACCGCGCAGGGGATAATCCAGCC
>CAKKQI010000279.1 GCA_919901895.1 Candidatus Brocadiaceae bacterium
CCCTGCGGGTCTAAACCGTTGGTGGGCTCGTCCAGAATGACCAGCGAACTATCAGGTAATCGGTCATCCCGCCCTTTCCCAGAAAAGGCGGGACTTCGCTCCGCTTCGTCAGTAAGCGGTAATCGGTAAACAGGCAACAACGCCTGGGCAATGCCGAGCCGCTGGCGCATTCCCTGTGAATAAGTTTTGACTTTATCGCGCGCCCGTTTTATCAAACCAACCTCGGTCAGCAATTTTTCCAGATTTTTTTTATCCGCCTGACCGTAACTCATCCGGCTCAAGAGAGCCAAATTATCCCAACCGGAGAGATAAGAATAAAAAGCCGGAATTTCTACCAGGGCCCCGATATTTTTCATCGTCTCCAGATAAGAACGGTTTAATTCCTTACCATACAACCAGATTTTACCGCGGTTCGGTTTAATCAACCGCAAAATCATCCGGATGGTGGTGGTCTTGCCGGCGCCGTTTAACCCTAAAAATCCGTAGATATCCCCCTGCTGCACTTCCAGATTAAGGTCCTGCACGGCCTTAAACCGGCCGAAGCGTTTAGAAAGATTTTCGGTTTGAAGAATAACATGGTTATTCATAATTGTTATTGGTAATTATTTACCAGGGTAGGCGTCCCGATGTAACATCGGGGCGCCCCCGCCGTGGCGGGGCAAGTGCTTAAACCTACCCAAAAACGAGCCGGTCGGTACACCTTTTTTTTATTATATCTGATAAATCACGATTTGCAAGATTGTTTTTATGGAAAATTTAATATCATTTCTAACAAAAAAGGACGAGATTAATCCCGTCCTTTTTATTATCGGTTCCCGTTATAAAACTTTTTTCCCGTGGATTATTTACATCAACGGCGGCAGAGTCAGGACCGGATGGTTCATTTTTTGCAAATAAGCCACGACTTCTTCTTCGGTCTGCGCCACGGTTTCATCAGCAATCATATCAAGAAGATTCGGAACACCTTCCTCGGCGGCCCGTTTGTTGAAAGTTTCCTTAATTTCTTCCTTTAACATCTTGGGCATCCAGACCAACCGTTTAATCCCGCCTTCGGCCAACAGGAATTTTTTGCTGATGATATATCGTTTTCCGTGTCCGACGAAGCCGGGCATTTGCTGACCGCCGCCGACCGTACCGGCCAAGGTGGAAAATTTCATCCCGCAGGGCGTCATCCCGCTAAATTCACGGCTAACCGTCATCACCCCATTCGTCAGCGGTAAAATTGCGGCAATACATTCGCAACAACCGCAGGTGGTCATCGGACTTTCCATAATACTATAGGCGCAAAATCGGTTAAGCACTTTTCTTGACGATTCAAACAGGAAATCATTTACCCCTTTCCATTCGCCTTTGACATTGTCAATCATATCACCTTTGGGAACCGGTTGGTTGGGCCCACGATTATTAATCTGATACGACGCCTTACAGGTAAACCAGTTATATGAACCGCACAGTCCGGTCCGTTCTGGCGAGACAACGCAAACGTGGGTCGGGGCAAAACTTTGACATAAGGTGCAGGAATAAAATGTATCAACTTTTTCATCCGTCAACGAACCGATCCGTTCATCACGCTGGTGATAAGCTGCGCGCGCTTTTTCCCGCAGTTTTAAAACATCGGCCTCTTTAGTGTAAAGTTTGACCTGGACCTTATCAACAATCGCACCGAATTCGTCGTGGAATTTCGCGTGAATAATGCTGCCCAGGTGGGCAATCTTGAACCCTTTGGCCTTAGATTCTTTACTGATACGAATCCAGTTAATATCGCGCTGGCCCATATGGAAAATACCCTGGGCCTCATTAATGAAATTATGCACCCGCCGTTCCAGTACCGGCTCAAAATCATCCTGCATCTCACGCCCGGCTACTTCAATCATTATGGCCAATGGTAATTTATCGCCTTCTTTAACATCATCTATCTCCGGGCCAATCACTTCTATTTTATTATCCTGAACTTCCTTAAGGTCTTTGGTATAACAATATTCAAATGAAGTAGTTTTGTTCCCGCCGAATTCCAGGTAGGTATCTTCGCCGCGGATACGTTCGCCTTCAAAAGCCGGGCCAAAAGATACCGGAATGGGAACTTTGCTGATATGAATTTTTAAACCGCGTATTTCAATCGCCTTCGCGACCATTTGTTCCGGTGCAATCGGTGAAACCACATGTTCATAAGTGCAAATACCGGTCGGCAGAATCCGGCCAATATCAGTTTCCGAAACGGTCGGGAATCCGTAATTAATCGCGCCGGCCGCCTGGGCATGTTTTTCATCATCCACTTCACCGAAGGCCAGCACAAAGGCAAAAATACGATTCTTATTATATTTCAGATTACGGGCATAATCACCGGCTTTAACACCGCCGAACGAAAGAGCGGCCCGGGTGGCAAAACCAAGGGCATGAACGGTCGCCGTTACATCGCTTCCGAACGGAACCAGCCGGGTCTCCCACCCCATCTGGACTCCGGCTTCACGCAATTGGTCGGCCATGCTGGCTCCGTTATTATCGGCCGACATAAAAATATAAAGATTTTTTTCCTGCAATTCGCGGGCGATTTTTACGGCCACTTCGGTCGAAGGACATTTACCGACGCAGGCGGCGAACCCGGGAGCGGTTCCGTCAACAAATTCAATTCCGCGTTTACGCATAATCACATCATCGGCCGCGCCCAACCAAAAATCGCCTTCTTCCGGACAATTTTCCATTAAGATATAAGGCAACGGGTCCTGCAGGTATTTTAAGGCCTCAATAATTTCGTCGGCAAAAAGCGTGGCCATCCCGGCATCCATCGTGTGGCCGAGATAAGGCACCCAGACTTTTTCTGCCGGGATAGGCGGTAATAATGATTGGGCTTTTTTCAAGAGCGGTTTGAGTTTCCCGACCGTGTCGATTTCCATTCCCAGCATCCCGTGCGAGATGGGCAGGAAATAACCGGTGTTGGGAAATTCCACTTTTTTATCAGGACCATATTTTTTCAACGCTTCTTCCAATTCCCGTTCGGCCCGGGCAACTAATTTATGCGCCCCGCGAATGGCTCTGGTGGCAATAAGTTTGGACATAATTAATCTCCTCAATAATTTATGATTTATACACTTCTTTTAGGACAGCCTGATAACGATTCCAAATGGTTATATCTTCAGATTCATCAGCAACCTGTTTAATCCATTTGTCTAAATACTTAAGGTCCAATTTATCTTTATGCCGAATCATAATTGATTCTACATCCAGCAGATCCTTACCACGTCCGGCAATTAGTTTCATTATAGTTAGGTCTTCCGGTGATGGGAAATAAGCCGGTATCTTATAAAGGGTAATCTTCTGCCGGCGATTAAAGGCGCTTTCCTCAAATTTGGTGGAACTGATAATAAAGTCAACATAGAACGATTCATAATTTAGCCTGAAGACACCTCTTTGGGTAACTCGTTTAGAGATTTCTTCTTCCTGATAAGTAAATCCACTCTGTTTTGCCTGGCTCAAGAACTCTTTCATCTGGTCTTCACGAATAATTATATCTACGTCAATATCATTAGTCAACCGTTGTTCACCCTGAATACCAACAGCCAAGCCACCGACTATCATATAAGGCAGGTTAAAGACTTCCAGTAATTTGACCGTTTCAAGGTAAACCAGCGCTAATGTTACTTCCGACATCTTTTTACCTTTATATAATTAATCAGATTATAAGGAGGCGGCTCTTTACTAAAATTCAGTTCCAACCCAAAGCGGGAAGTGATGAACATTTCCATAATCCGGGCGCTCTGTTCATAAGTCAGATTGCGTAAATATTCCGCCCGTTCTTTTTCGCTTTCTTCCCGATATTTTTTGGGGTTTTTTATCATGATAAAAATTTTATTTACAAGTATTTTTCTAGAGTTTTAACCATATCGAACCGATTAAGTTCATGTTGCATCAGTTTAACTCTGGAACGAAGATATGCTTTATCTAAATTTTTCCCTTGAGCAATAATAATATTTTTAATATCAGCCTTGTCTATTTCTCTGGCCGCCAGGATCTTATAAAGAATGATATCATCCGGAGAAGCCACCCAGACCTTACGGCCAAACAAGGATACTTTTCTTTTACGCAGAAAAACTTCTTTTTCAAAATTAGAATATCCCATTATAAAATCGGCATGCAGTCGTTGATAATTTAACCGGCACATTCCCATTTTATTTAACTGCATTTGCAATTTTTGGGACTCACCCTGGAATCCGGCGCGTTTTGCCTGCCGGAGAAATTCGTCATAATGGTCCGGCGTCGATAGAATCACCGCATCAATATCATTTGTCTTACGGGGCAGACCCCAGACATCGACCGCTAATCCACCGATCAAAACGTATTCTATTTGATGCTTTTCTAAAAAATCAATTACTTTGTGAAATAAATTTATTAATCTGTTCCCTTTTCCCATTTATTTTACGACCAGCGGCTTCCTTTTTTAGATAAAGCAAGAGAGAGAGAAAGAAAACGGTCGGATGGTTCTGTTTTTTTTAAAAACTTATCATCCGGCAGGGTTAACAGTTCTTCCAATATTTTAATTCTCTCTTTTATGGTGCTTTTTCTGAGCCAGGCATTTCGATGCCGTTCTTTTTCCAACCCGATTAAATTCATGCGATCAGCCCAATTTCTTAATCCATTATTCTCTTTATCTTTTTTTTTATTTTTTATCATTTATACTTGCAGCGCTCGTCGGGCTTCCATATCAAACAGCACCCTCTCTTTGGTTTTCTGGATACCCAGCGCCTCGCGTTTTTTGTTAATATGGTCAATAATCAGGTTAGCCATTTTGTTCGGGTCAACTTCAAATGCCCAGCGTCCTTTATAAACATTAGCATATTCTTCAAAAAGATATTTAGTGAATATTTCGCTGCCGGTAGTCGGCCAGGTTACGCCAAAAACCACCAGAGCGCCTGAAGCCACAAAATACTGGCCGATGGCAATGGCTTTTTCGCTCATCCATTCCGGGGCGCAACCGGCGATCGGCAGGTCGGAAATATCATCACCTAACCCGCCTTCTTTAACCATAGCCGTCGCCGCAATCAAAAGACGGCTATTATCCACACAGGCGCCGCAATGCAGAACCGGCGGCATCCCGACGGCTTCGCACACTTCAGCCAATCCTTTGCCGGCAAATCGCGCGGCTTCCGGCACCAGCAACCCGTCTTTGGCGCAGGCAATCGCCGCACAGCCGGTTTGAAGCACCAGGATATCATTGGCAATCAATTCGCGCACCAAAGTATTATGAACATAATCATGTTTAACCCGCGGATTGTTACAACCAACAACACCGACCACACCGCGGATTCGGCCATTGATAATATTATCGTTCAACGGGCGATAAGAACCGCGGAATGAACCGCCTAACATATAGTTGATAGTTTCATGCGAAAAACCGGCGATTAATTCTGTTTCCTGGTTCGGAATATTAGTCTGCTTACGGTTGGGGTAATTTTCTACAGCCAATCTGATAATTGATTTGGCAATATTCAAAGCATCGTGTTCGTCAAATTCAATATGAGTTGCCCCGGGAATTTTAACTGTTCGGGAAGTGGTAACTAATTTGGTATGAAAACATTCGGTTAATTTACCCAGCGCCGGCATAATGCACTGGACGTCAACCACGATGGCTTCAACCGCGCCGGTAGCAATGGCCAGTTCCTGCTGGAGGAAATTTCCGGCTAGCGGAATTCCCCGACGCAGGAGAATTTCATTACCGGAACAGCACATTCCAACCAAATTAATACCTTTGGCGCCTTTTACCTGGGCCAGTTTTTTTAATTCGGCATCCTGCACGGCCGTGGCAATCATTTCGGCCATTAAAGGGTCGTGGCCGTGAACAACGATGTTGACTTCATCTTTCTTTAAAACACCGAGATTAACTTTAGTCCTGATGGGAATTGGTGTCCCGAACATAATATCCTGCAGTTCGGTAGCAATCATAGAACCGCCCCAGCCGTCGGCTAAAGAACAGCGGGCGCCCTGGATCATTAAATTTTTATAATCGGCATCATCACCGATATGAGTCCGCGACATCATCTCCACGATTTCGCGGTCAATCCCGCGGGGCACCACGCCCATTTCGCGCCAGATGGCCTGTCTTTTGGCCGGGGCGCGTTTAATAAATTGAACCTCGCCTTCCTGTTGACCAAACTCGGCCAAAATTTTCGTCCCAAGTTCCTCGGAAATTTTATCAGACGGTTTACTCTTGGTCTCAATCCCGTAATCAGCGGCTACTTTTAACAATTTACCGATATCTTTAATTTGATAACCGGGTACTTCGCCCCGGGCGGCGGCCAGAAAAGTATGAGCCACATGGCGAGAATGCTCGCAGTGAGCGGCGGTGCCGGCCGCAATCATCCGGCAGAAATTACGGGCCGCAATCGTGTTAATGTCCGCCCCGCAGATTCCCACGCTTTCCAACGGTTTTTTGGTGTTAATCCGGCAGGGGCCCATTCCGCAATGCTTACAGCAACTACCGGTCGCCCCGATCGGGCACGGCTTCATCTTCTCGGCCCGCTGAAAAGCCGTTTCAATACCGACGTTTGTTTTACTAAGTTGTTCCAATACCTCGAGACTTGCTTTGCAAACTGATTGTTTTTCGTTGGTATCATTAGACATACAATCCTCCTCATTTTCAAAAGGTGCCGTTATTATGAAGTAACACTAAATAGTTCAATAGAAATCCTACTATTCGTGTCATTCCCGTGAAAACGGGAATCCATCCCGCCTTGACGGGACTGTTTCTGCAGAAATAACAGAAACAGGATGTAGTTTCATAAATGGAGCAAAAACAGGGTTTCAAGAACGCCCCAATAGATATTATTATAGCATTTTAGCAAAAAAAACAAAAGATTTTTTGCGGGTTTTTATGAGGAAAGAAATATGTAAACTAAGAACGTCTGATAAAATGAGATAATCTTGATGTAGCGTCGGTCCGCCTTCCGCCTTAGGCGGAGCGGATTATCCCCCTGACCAATCTTAAAAAGAGGACGGAGCGGGACATATCCGCCAAAGGCGGACCAGCGCTACCTTAGATTGGTCATTAAGAGTATCAAAGAGTTATGTTAAAAAACTCTCCGTCCCCTCAATTAATTTTAGATAATCCCCATTATCTTCCCGACTTTTTCAAATTTATCCAGGGCGAATTCTAATTCTTTCCGGGTATGCGTTGCGGTCACAATGGTTCTGACGCGTGCGGTGCCTCGCGCGACCGTCGGAAAAATGATTCCCACACCCAGCACCCCTTCTTCATAAAGTTTTCGGCTGAATTCCATTGCTTTGGCCTCGTCCCCGATGATAATCGGGGTAATCGGAGTCTGGCTTCGGCCGGTATTGAAACCAATTTTCGTTAATCCTTCTTTAAAAAACTGGCTGTTATCCCACATCTGTTTATGCCGTTCCGGTTCTTCATCCAGCACTTCCAGAGCGGCGATACAGGCGGCCGCCACACCCGGCGGATGAGCCGTGGAAAAAAGGAATGGCCGGGCTTGATGAATCAGGTACTCGGTTAAATTCTTACTGCCCGCAATATAGCCACCCAAACAACCCAGGGCTTTGGAAAGCGTCCCCATATCAATATCCCATTTGCCGTGAAGATTAAAGTGATCAACCGTCCCGCGGCCGTTTTTGCCCAGCACCCCCTCACCGTGCGCATCATCCACCATCGTGATTGCCCCGTATTTTTTAGCCAGTTCGTAAATCTTATCTAAAGGAGCAATATCGCCGTCCATACTGAAAACGCCGTCGGTAATAATCATAATCCGCGGGGCAGATTTAACTTCTTCCAGCACGCGGGCCAGGTCGGTCATATCGCAATGTTTATAAATAGCTCGTTTGGCCTTAGTCAAACGAACACCGTCAATAATACTGGCATGATTAAGTTCGTCGCTGATAACCACGTATTGCCCCTCTTCGTCTTTATTACGCTGGTTGGAAAGGACTGCCTGGATAACGCCGCGGTTAGCGGCAATGCCGGCCACAAAAACTAAGGCCGATTCAACTTTTTTGAAGGCGGCTAATTTTTTATCCAGTTCGACATGAATTTCCATCGTGCCGATAATCGGCCGAACCGCACCGGCGCCCACCCCCCATTTCTCAGTCGCCTCAATCATCGCTTTTTTTAATTTCGGATGGGTAGCTAAACCGAGATAGTTATTGGAAGAAAGATTAACCACTTTCCGTCCGTCCACGATACAGGTGGGCAACTGTTCACCGGAAACCACTTTCACCTTATTGTAAATACCGCGTTTGCGATAATCATCCAGTTCGTCCTGCAAAAAATCTAAACCGGGCATATTTATACCTCCATAAAATTGGGGTCCAAGTTTTATTTATTATTTATATTTTACTTTTACTTGTTTCAATTTCAAGAAATTTCGGCAAAAAATTAGATTGAAAGAATACTTAATAATTGATATAATATTAAGATTAAATATGATAAAAGACACCAACTTATTAAATGAATTTGAGCAGGCCTATCTCAAATCTGAAAAATTAACCTATGAGCAGGCCTTAAAATTGTTTGAATCGCTCTGGCAGGAAGCCAAAGCGCTCGGCGTTATTCCTTTAAAAGAACCGTTAGAAGGCATTGAAACGGATATTCGCCTGGCGCGGATATTAAATAATAGATAATGTTTGAAGAACTTCTCATTAAAATCGCCCAATCTTTAACGGCCCATCATATTCCCTATATGATCATCGGTGGCCAGGCAGTCCTGCGATACGGCACACCGCGTTTAACTAAAGACATCGATATTACGCTGGGGGTTAATACTGACCGGCTTGGTCAAATCATTCATATTATTAATCATCTCCAGCTTAAACAATTGCGCTCCGATACCGAAGAATTTGTAAAAAAAACTATGGTTTTACCGGTACAGGATGAAACCAGCGGCATTAGAATTGATTTTATTTTTTCCTTTACGCCTTATGAACAACAGGCAATTCAAAAAGCCGAGAGTGTTCGGTTGAAAAACATCGAAATAAAATTCGCGACGGTGGAGGACTTGATTATCCACAAAATTTTCTCCGGCCGGCCGAGGGATATTGAAGATATTAAATCGGTAATACTTAAACATCCTGATTTCGATCAAACGTATGTCCAAAAATGGCTGACTGAATTTGACCGGACTTCAGAGACGCCTTCTTTTTTAAAAACTTTTCAAGAAATTGTAAAAATGTTGATTCCGTAAAAATATCAATGTTTGCTTTAAAATCCCATAAAATTATTACTGGTTTACTGTTGGGTTTGTTGGTGGGACTGTTAGTTAAAATTTGCTTTGCGCTCCTGCCGTTTCTCCAGAACGTTGAACTGCTCACGCTTGATTATCGGTTCAGACTTTTGGCCAAGCCATCCGAAGCCAACCGGGATATTATCCTTATTATGATTGACCAGGCCAGCCTGGATTATCTGGAATACCAGATGGACCAGCGGGAACCGCAATTCTGGCCATGGGAAAGATTTGTTTATGCCAATCTGCTGGATTATCTCAGACCGGGCCGGCCGAAAGCCATCATCTTTGACCTTAATTTTAAACGAACTGATGAGGAAGGAGACGACCGGTTCGCCGATGCCATAAAAAAATCAGGCAACGTTTATTGCCCGACGGTTTTTACACAGGAAAAAGAAGAACGGTACACCAGGATAATTAATGATGCGGACAAGAAAATTTTTCTTGATAAATTTTCCGTTGAGCCGGACGGTCTTTCTCATTTTGATGTCCCCGGTTATAACATGGTCATGTTGCCGAATTCAACCTTGTTGGAAACTCCCAAACGATTAGGCGCCGCCAATATCAATAAAGATAAAGACGGGGTTTTGAGAAAAACATCTCTTTTTTATAAATATGAAAGTAAAATTTCCCCTTCTTTATCCATGGCGGTTGCCTTGGATATTATCCTTGACGGAAAAATTAATTTATCACCGAATGGCCACTTACCGTTGCCGGAAGAAAAAAAAATACCACTTTCTCAGGACGGGAATATGCATATCTGGTGGTACGGGACGGCCCGGACTTATCGTTATATCCCGTTCAGCGAATTGGCTGATGATTGGTATTACGCTAAAACAGGCCGGCCTGATAAAATCCATTATCAACCGGATTATTTTAAAGATAAGATAATTTTTGTCGGCACTAATGCTCCCACCTTGGGAGATTTGCACACCACGCCAATGGGAAGCGCTTATCCTGGCGTAGAAGTCCACGCGACCATATTAAACAATCTTATGACCGGGCAATGCCTGACTCCGTCTCCGGATTCGGTTAATTGGTTAATTACGTTAAGTCTCTGTCTTTTGACCGGCTTCCTGTTATTCAGCAGCCGTTCCTTCTGGAGCGGCGGTGTTTTAATCTGTTTGTTGATTGTTCTGGTTTTAATCAGCAGCGGTTACACTTTTTTCGAATTTCATTATTGGATGGATCTGACCGCTCCGCTGAGCGGAATATTTTTAACTTTTACTTCCAGTGCGCTGGTTTATTATTTTACCGAAGGGAAGGAAAAACGACGGATTAAGATGATTTTTTCTAAATATCTCGCGCCCGAAGTCGTGGAAGAAGTTTTAAAAGATTACAAAAATCTCAAAGCCGATGCGGGCGAACGAAAAGAATTAACAGTTCTTTTTTCCGATATCCGCGGTTTTACCACCATCTCCGAATCGCTCAGTCCCGAACAGGTAGTTCATTTGTTAAACGAATATCTCCAGCGGATGGTTCGGATTATTTTCCATTACGGCGGAACGCTTGACAAGTATATGGGAGATGGTATAATGGCTTTTTTCGGAGCGCCAAAAGAACAGGCCAACAATGCCTGGCTGGCCGTCCGGACCGCCCAGGAAATGATTAAAGAAGCCCGGCAACTTCAGGAAAAATGGGCCAGGGAAGGAAAACCTCATTTGAATATCGGCATCGGGATTAATACCGGCGAAGTCGTGGTCGGTAATATCGGCTCAGAACAAAGATTAGATTACACGGTCATCGGAGATAACGTTAACCTGGCCTCACGACTGGAATCGCTAAATAAAGAATACGGCTCAAATATTATTATCAGCCAGGCGACGGCTCAAAAGTTAGCGGAACGACAGTGGTCCGATGGACTCCGAACCCCGATGGACATCGGGGCTTCGGAGAGTCCCGCCCCAAGCGGGAACGAACAATCTTTCGGCTTCGCTCAAGACGGTGAGATTGCCGAACCGTTTGAATTGAAAGAATTGGGTACGGTAAAAATCAAGGGAAAAGAAAAACTAATCGTCATTTATGAAGTGAAAGTATAAAATGAAAAAAATATTCGTTCCGTTTTATCTATTAATTGGTTTGTCGCTCCTGGCTCATTTTATTTTTGCCGATACGGAAATTGTTTATGTCGCTAAAAAGGAAGTGAAAATCAAAGCCGGGCCTGACGAAACGATTTATGAAACCGTGGAAACGGTAAAATATCGCGATTCTTTAGAAATATTAGAGAAAAAAGATGACTGGTATAAAATCAAAGCGGTAAAGTCTGGCAAAACTGGCTGGATTTATAAAAAGAAAGTCAGTTCTGCTAAACCTGAACGCGACAAATCAACCGGCGAAGTCCTGGGTAAATTATTACGAGGCGGCAGTGGTTCGGAAACGACCGAAACCGCGGCCGCAGCCGGGATCCGTGATTTTGATAAAAAAAACTACGGGGAACTTAAAGGTGATTTTAAGGCGGTGGAACGGATGGAAGCCCTGCGCCAGCAGATTAGCGATAAAGATATTGTAGAATTTATGCGTGAAGGTAAATTAAAATAATAACCACAGATTATATGAACTATAAACGATCTTTTAATATTTGTTGTTTAATAACGCTGATTGCTTTTCTAACCGGTTGCCAGGCCATGGAACAGATTTTAAAATCCACCGGCCATGAAAAAGAAGCCCGGATGGTTAAAACGACGGCCACGGCCGGCGCCGCGCTGATGCCTTTCAGTATTGATGAAGAAGTGGAAATCGGACGAACTATGGCGGCCCGTTTAATTGAAGCATCAGGCGGCCTTGGCCCGGACGAAAAACTCAATCGTTATGTAAATTTAGTCGGGCGCTATATTGCTTTACACGTCAGCCGGGAAGACCTGGATTCTAGTCTTTATCAATTTGCGGTGGTTAACACGGATGAAATTAACGCCTTTGCGATGCCGGGCGGTTATATCCTGATAACCAGAGGCGCCTTGAAAAACATTCAAAACGAATCAGAACTGGCCGGCGTGCTGGCTCATGAAATCGCCCATGTGGATAAAGGACATATGCTTTCAGCTATTAAAACGGCTTATGGAATGCAATTTTTAGGCCAGATGGCTGAAATATATAATGAAAAAAATAATAATAAACTTAACCAGATGCTTTCAAACTCTTCCGAATTCGGATTAACCACGCTCTATCAAAAGGGATTATCGCGTGAGTCAGAAGAAGAAGCCGACCAGGAAGCCGTAAAATTACTGGCAGCGTGCGGTTATCAACCGGACGGTTTAAAAAATTTCCTTAACCGGATTAAAGACCAGGGTAATCAGAATGCCTCTTTTCTTAAAACTCTCGCGGCTACCCATCCAAACCCATTGGAACGGATTAAAACCATCGACGACTATCTCGCCCGTAAAAACCTGGATAAAACAACCGGTCAGTCGCTCACTGAACGGTATCAGACATTTTACCACTAACAGATTAAGAGCCGATCCTAATAACCACTCTTTTACGCCAGGACGTAGCACCCCGATAGCAATCGGGATTTGTTCCAGGTATTCTATAAAGCGAAGATAATTATATTTTTAGGATTTGCAAAAATTCTTTAGGTGTCAAAATAGTTATACTTGCTTTTTGGAAATCTTTTGTATTACGCGTAATGATACAATCAATTTTATTATTTACGGCAATGAAATACTGAACGCCGTCTTCAAAATCGCCAAATCCAGCGTTTATTGATTCGCCTATTTCTTTATCGGTAAAGGAAAGTACGGTGACCAGCGAACGAATTTTACTTATCGCGTGAATGGCTTTTTGATGGTTGGCGATTTTGTTAATAATGTAGTATATGTTTGCAATGACTAAACTTGATGTGTACCCGCCAATTTCATTTTTCTCGCAAAGATTTATTAGTTTGTTAGAAAAATCATTATGCGGTTTTCTGCCCAGAATTGTATCTAAGAAGATATCCGTATCAATAAAGATTTTTTTCATAGATATTTTTTAATCAAAGCGCTGGCCAAAATATCCTTATCTTTAATACTGGTCGCCTTGGTCATGCCTGCTAAATCCTGCGTGATAGGAGAAAGCGGCATGTTCTTTCCATCTGTTTTTGATGCCAAAGCGGCAAAAAAATACTCCGCTAATTTCGAAAGGCTTAAATTTCTTTGACGCGCATATTTTTTTGCTTTTTTAACAATAACCTCATCCATCGATAACGTTAGTTTACTGGTCATAATTTTACGCCTCCTATACGTATAAATAATAACACATTGATACGTATAATGTCAAGGTTTATTTTCGGTGTATTTCAAGAATTTGTTTTGCTGGCAGGGAATTATTGTTTTTATTCTTGCCTGTCCCGTTCTACGGGGACAATCACCTTAATCGGTGACCCTATTTCTTTAACCGTCACGGTTCATCCCTCACGAGATCCCGTCAGAGGGACACCGTCCCGTCAGGAAGAGAGAGAGGGAGAAAGATAGTGGCGACGACTGCCTCATTTTTATTTTTTTGTTCCGCCTTGCGGGATTAACTCACCATTTTCGTAGTTCCGCTCAGATAGTAACTCCCCGTTCTCGTAATACCACTTGCCTATGCCTTCCTTCTTGTTATCTTTGTAGTTCACCTCCCATTTTAACTTTCCGCTCTCGTAATAATATCCCTTGCTTATGCCTTCTACTTTGCCATCTTTGCAATTCACCTCCCATGCTAACTTTCCAATCTCGTGATATTCCCTGTATATGCCTTCTGATTTGCCATCTTTGTAATTCGACTCACTCTTTAACTTCCCGCCCTCGTAATATCCCTTGCCGATACCTTCCTTCTTGACATCTTTGTAGTTCATCTCAGATCGT
>CAKKQI010000280.1 GCA_919901895.1 Candidatus Brocadiaceae bacterium
TGACTTCTTTCAAAAACGGTTCATTCAAATCAGCGGTATTCCAAAGTTGTTTTAAAGACCCGGCGCTTAAGGCAACCAGTGAAGCAACCGGATTGGGATTCGGACCGGTAATTAGCAGTGTCGCAAAAATATTAGCAAATATTTTCTCTCCATCGGCCGCCACGCCAAATATTCCGTTAAAACGAAAGTTATTTCTCAGCGCGAAAGAATTTCCCGTTTCCTGCAAACTGGGCGGGAAAACACTTTGTAACGCACCGGAATCGGCTTTTATCTGGCTGATACTCACCCCGTTATTCAGATAAATAAAATCGGTCGTAATAGCCGGATAAATGGTGAAAAATGACCTGGGCCGTTCGGTCGGAAGCCGCCGGGCATGAGACCGTTCAGCATCAATAAAACCACCCTGAGTAGCCGGCGCAAATTGGTGGGACCATTTTTTTATGTCGTTCATACCATCATAATTTATCACCTGATTATGGGCATTATTACCGCCCCAGGTCAACCAATCACTCCGGTCGTCGGTCTGCGTTTTCTCGGTTAAATTCAATTGCTCCAGTAAAGACAGAATTTCATTAACCGTCAACTGTCGGCGTCCCCACTCAACGGTGCTATGCCCGTAATTGGCACTTAATTTATCTTTAACTAATTGATAATCTGATTGCCTTCCTTGCCGTAGATAACTCACGGCCAGTTTCAGCATCGTATCTGATTTAGGAATTTCCGAATCAGGATACAAATCCAATAATTGCTCCCAGTAACCGGATGCTTCAGCTAAACGCCCTTGCTCGACCAATATCTCAGCCAGATAATTGGCCGCGTTATCGCCATACGCACTGAGGAACATCTCGTCGACCAATCGTTTTAAAAGAGCAATATCGGAATTTTTTACCGCCTTTCCAAATAACCCTTCGCTCAGGGTATCAAACATCTGATGATAAACCGCCATACCTTCCGGGGGATAACGAATAAGTTTTTGGAAAAAATATTGTTTGGTCCCGACAAAATAATTTGTATCGATCAAACAAACGCTATCAGGAAATTTTTTAATAATCGACTGGTATTGTTCGATCGCCCGACGCCACTGCCCCGTTTGCTCTAACTCTTCGGCTTTTTTCAGATAAGGCTCAACTTCTTCGGATTCTATATAAATACTCCGGGCGGCTGATTGGGCAAAAGAAATAGAACGTCCCGCTTCAGGCATAAAATTATAGAGACAGCCGAGTATTAAAATACCTAATAAAATAATTTTTAAACGCATCATAATAGAGACTAGGTCCTTAAAAATGTTAATACTGTTTGCCCGTATTCCCGGTAATCATAAGAGGTTAAATTCACGAAATCAGCCGGTTTTATCTGTCCGCGGCGATGCTCCACAATTATTCGGCCAGCCGGCTTCAAAACCGACTGCCTCCCCATTTCTTCCAGAACATTGATTAATTTTTCTTTAAGGATCCGGTCATCCAGCATCCGGTAAGGCGGGTCAATAAAAACCAGGTCAAAGCAATAATTTTGTTCCAGGGCATACGGAATAATTTTTAGCCCATCCAGCCAAACGGCCAAGGCCCCGGACTGAAACTGCAAATTAGCAATATTTTGTTTAATAATCTCAAGACATTTTTTATTATATTCTACAAAAAGGCAAAAATCCGCTCCCCGGCTTAATGCCTCCAATCCCAGACTACCAGTTCCGGCAAAAAGGTCAAGGACTTTTTGCCCGTTCACCGTTTGACCTAAAATATTAAAAAGTGAATTACGTAAGCGGGCTAAAGCCGGTCTGGTCGCCAGCCCGTCCGGACTGGCTAACCGTCTGCCTCTGGCTGAACCACCTAAAATCTGAATTTTATTTGGCATATTCTTGATATAGATAAAATTTTTCGTCCCCGCTCATCGCGGGACAGGCACGAAAAATTTTATAGATACATCCTTTTCTTTCTTAACAGGTGATGATATTTTTGGGCAAAGCGGTGGGCTTCGTCGCGCACGTATTGCAATAATTTAAAACCGGATGAATTCATATCTCCTCTAATCGGACTGGACCGCCCGACCCCGCCTGGGGCGGGACAAGTTATATATAACGTATCCCGCTCAGAGCGGGACAGGTCCGTGTCCAACCCGGTTTGTTTTTTCTTCAAATGTAATTTACCTTTGGCCAGGGCCGCCAGACACGGCGGTTTAATGCCCAGTAATTTAAAAACCTGTGCAGCCGTATTCAGATGTCCCATTCCACCATCTATTAATAACACATCGGGGAGCAGATCATTTTCGTCCCGCTTGAGCGGGACAGTTGAAGATTGATATCGCCGTTTAACCACCTCAGCCAGCCGCCGGTAATCATCCGGATATCCTTCCGGCGTAAATTTAATCCGGTAACGGCGGTATCCGGCTTTAAACGGCTCTCCGTCAACAAAAGTTACCAGAGAACCGACCGCTTCGGTGCCTTTAATGTCCGAGATATCCACTCCCTCTATCTTACGGGGTGGTTGGGACAGATGGAGTAATTTTTGTAAATCTTTTAACCGTTCGGCCGGACTGAGCGCAGCCAGCGACCCCTCATAAAAATCACCCAATTTACCGGTCCGGTTAATTGAACGCACGGATATAATCTGGTCGCGATAAAAGGCCGCCGATTCAAAATCTTGTTTTCCGGACACCTGATTCATTTTTCGTTCCAGCCGTTTCAATAAAACGGTTTTCCGGTCGGTCAGGAATTCATGCAGTGAGCGGATGATTTCAGCATAATCCGACTTATTAATATTATTGATACAAGGCGCCGCGCATTGATTAAGATGATAGAGCAAACAGGCGCGGTTATTAGAAGATTGGACCTCGCTGATTTTTAGCCGGCAGGTTCTGAACTTAAATATTCTCTGGAGGACTTTTAAGGCGCTCCGTAAATCGCCCGCCTGAGTAAACGGACCATAATAAATAAGGTTACTTTTCCCACGGTCGCGAGTAATAAAAACCCGGGGGAAATCTTCACGGGTTACCGCCAGAAGCGGAAATGTTTTGTCGTCTCTGAGGTTAACATTATATTTCGGCTGGATATCGCGGATTAACCGCGCCTCCATTAATAGGGCATCAATTTCGGAATCGGTCTGCAGGTAATCAACTTTCTTAACCTGACTCATCAACGTATTAACCTTAGGAGGCAAATCGGATGATGCCTGAAAATAACTCTGCACCCGGTGTTTCAGGCTCTTCGCCTTACCTATATAGAGAACGCGGCTTTGACGGTCTTTCATCAAATAAACACCCGGTTCAGACGGCATCTTTTGTATTTTTTTCTTCAGGTTCATCAAAGTATTATAATTAATACAGATTTATTGTCAATAACAAAATTCTGTTTGGGAAACATTGGGACACCGAGCGTGTCCAAAACCATTTTACAGAGCAATAATAAGCGCTATTTTGGGGTAAATCTGGATTTCACTAACAGAAACTTTACCACTTACCAACTTTAGGCAGTGACTGTTGCCAGTTTCCGCTCTCCACTGACTACTTTCCGGGTTATTTTGAGTAGATTATGGGCGATGGTCGCCCATTTCCAGATACTATCAAATCCACTTAAGAAACACACCAAATAATCAATTTAGTTATTATCTTCAAAATTATTCCACTTATTTTTTAACTACTATATTTGCGAATTCGGGGTGACACCATACTCAATTCGCCCTGGCCTTTGGTTTCGGGCCGTCCCGCAAGCGTCGGACTTTATGTCCGACTCTAAAGACGGCGGGAGATATCCGCCAGCACGCCCCGTCCCGCTGAAGCAGGGCGGGGAGAACGGATCCCACGCTACAATTATTTCTTTTATTAGACGCTCTAATAATAGTAGGCATTGATATAAATAATACATCATCCTCATTTATTATCAAGGGAATTTCCTGATTCTGTAGATAAATCATTACAAATTGACAAAACAGAAACGATTTGATATGTTATATAAAATTTTGTCTGCAAAATTTTATCCTTGTAGTGAGGATACCGAATCTATATGAACGTTATTGCGATTGAAACTTCAGGGCTTAACGGCAGCGTCGCCCTGCTGAAAAACGATGTTATTTTAAAAGAAGGCCGTTTAAAACGCGGGATGGTCCACGGAAAACTGCTTCTCCCGTCTTTGCAACGGGCGTTAAAAGAAACACGCTGGTCTCTAAAAAAAATCAATCTGGTGGCCGTGGATATCGGACCGGGTTCTTATACCGGTTTACGAGTAGGTTTAGCCGCGGCTAAAACCCTGGCCTATGCGCTAAAAACCAAACTCATCGGCGTATCTTCGCTGGACGCGATGACGGAAAACATTGTTCCCAAATATGATTATATCGTTCCGGTAATAGACGCTAGATGGCAACAGATATATTCGGCGGTGTATCAACGGAGTAATAACCCCCTCGTCAATAGTAAGGGGACTGATAAATTAGACAAGATTTTCATCTGGCAAAGAATAACCGATTATCTCTCCCTGGAACCGGCCAAACTCTTGAAAATATTACCGGAACTTGTCCGCCGAAGAGGCGAAAATGTCTTGCTATTCGGCAATGCTCTGGTAAAATATAAAAATGTTTTTAACCGGCCGGGAATAATCTTTGCGCCACAAAACCGATGGATTCCCCGGGCCGGGAAAATCGGCCAATTGGGCTATCATTATTTTAAATCAGGCCGCCGCGATAACCCGTTTAAATTAATTCCGCTGTATCTCAAATAAACCGAATCTGAGATAAAACTTCTGAAAGAAATTTTATAATGAAGAAATATCGCGTCTGGGCTGAAGTTAACCTGCAGGCATTAACCCAGAATTTAAAACAGGTCAGGGAAAAAGTAAATCAGGAAATAAAAATTTTAGTGGTGGTTAAGGCCGATGCTTACGGCCACGGCGCGGTACCGATTGCCAAAACCGCTCTGGAATACGGAGCGGATATGCTGGGGGTAGGCGACTCGACCGAAGCCATTGAATTACGCCAGGCCGGTATTCTCGCACCGATAATCGTCCTCGGTTCAATCATTGAAGAAGAAATCGGCTGGATTATCAGTTATGAAATTACACCGACCATTCATTCCCTGGATTTGTTAAGCCGGCTTAATGAAGAAGCCCGACGGCAGGAAAAACGATTGAAAATCCATCTTAAAGTGGATACCGGTTTAAGCCGGTTAGGCGCTTCCCCGAAACGCGCGATTGAGATTGCCAAAAAAATCATCACCTTCCCCCACCTGGAACTGGAAGGCATCTGCTCGCATCATTCCTGCTCGTTTAATCCGGACGAAGCCGATTTTACCGCCAAACAAACGGCCCTGTTCAGCGAGGTGGTCAACGAAGTGGAAAACAAAACCGGTCTGAAAATACCGCTCAAACACATTGCCAGCAGCGGCGCAATTTATACCCATCCCGATAATTTATTTAACCTGGTTCGTCCGGGCGGAGTTCTTTACGGAATAGACCCGGGTCAATTAAGAAAGATCGGTTCGATTAAATTCAATCCGGTTCTGACGTTAAAATCGCAGGTAACTTTTTTAAAGACCGTTCCGACCGGTACGCCGGTTGGTTACGGCCGGACTTATATTACCTCAAAACGCACCAAAATCGCCACCATTCCGGTTGGTTATAACGACGGTTATCCTTATCATCTCTCTAACAAGGGTTATGTCTTGATTCAGGGCAAAAAGGCACCGGTCATCGGAACGGTCACGATGGATTACATTATGGCTGATGTCACCCAGATTCAGGGAGTGCAACCGGGTGATGAAGTGGTCCTGATTGGCCGTCAGGGTGATGAAATAATCACGACCGAAGAATTAGGAGTGCTAATCGGAGCGTCGCCTTATGTGATTACCTGCGGCTTGGGCAAACGGGTTAGAAGGGTTTACGTCTAAAAATTTTGTGAAACAAAATTTTTATGCTTCTATTACTCTGTTAAAAACCTAATCGGAATGTAGCGGCGCCCCTTGTGAAGCGACAGAAGTCCGATGGATTCCGAACCCCGCCGCGACAAGATTTTCAACAGAGATTTTACGCTGGTCGAGCGGGATGAGAATGTTAGTTTTTGGCTCACCTTGCTTATTATTTTACTTGATTTCTGATAAGAGTTATAGTATTCTGGCCGAAAGAAATTAGATCAATATTCCTTCCCCGATAGAATCGGGACAGGTAGAAAAAGCAGGTTATGTTAACTAAAGTTACCATCAATAATTACAAAAGTTTGAAAGGAATAGAATTGTCCTTACGACCCTTAACCGTTTTTGTGGGACCGAATAATGCGGGAAAAAGCAATCTTATAGATTGTTTCAGATTCCTTCAGGATTTAATACAGAAAGCAGAAGGTGCCGTATCATCACGTGGCGGGTTTCACCAAATAATTCATAACGGTGACCTTAAAGAAACTCTTGATATTAACATATCTGGGATATCTGATATTTATCAGGATGTTGCTTATAACTATGTATTGAATTTAGTTGGAAGAGAATATGGTTCGTATGTAATTAACAAAGAAACGCTATTCGCCTCGCCGATTATTAAAGACGGAGGGGGCAGTTGTAGTAAAATAGCAAAAGATTTAATCCCAAATTCTACATACAAATTAAGGATGAAACGGGATTCT
>CAKKQI010000281.1 GCA_919901895.1 Candidatus Brocadiaceae bacterium
TGACTTGCGTGGTAAGAGGTACCGGCAAGGTCTTGGAAAACATGAACCATTACATCACCAAAGTCCACCAGAACCCATGAACCGGTTTTATAGCCGTCCATTCCCAGAAACGGTAATTGGTTTACCGAAGGGGTCGGACGGTAATTTTCTTTTGTCGGCCGGATCAGTTCATCGGCAATGCCCTGGGCTTGTTTTTTATTCCGGACCGAGCAGATGACAAAATAGTCAACAATAAACTCTTGTTTTTTCAGGTTGAGAATAACGATGTCGTCGGCTTTTTTCTTATCCGCTAGCCGGGCGCAGGCAATCGCAAATTCACGAACTAAATCGGTTCTGATAGTAAAATCCCCCTGATTAAACCCATCCGGATTTCTTAAATATAAGCGGCCAGTAAAGCCAGCGAGGCCAGGGCGGCCGAACAACAATAAATTTGAGTCTGTTAACAATCCGCCATAGGCGGACAACAGTCTCAATTTAGAAGTTAGTATTATATAAACAATTTTTAAAAATTCAAATTAAATTGATAATTTTATCAGACTTCGGCCGGTCATCTCGGCCGGCTGGGGAATTTCTAAAATATCCAGCATCGTCGGCGCCACATCACAGAGTTTGCCGCCGGTTCGGAGAAATTTATTTTTATAATCATCCGCTACCAGGATGAACGGTACCGGGTTGGTGGTATGATAGGTATGCGCTCCGTTTTTGGTAAAATTTATTTCTTCAATATTACCGTGGTCGCTGGTCACCAGGATAACGCCTTTTTTCTTAAGAACTGATTCTGTAATTTTACCGACGTATTCATTGACGACCTCCATCGCCCGGGCCGCGGCTTTGACCACGCCGGTATGACCGACCATATCGCTATTGGCAAAGTTAAGAATAATTACCTGATACTTATCCGATTCAATCGCCTTTAATGCTTGTCCGGTGATTTCCAGGGCGTTCATTTCCGGTTGGAGGTCATAGGTGGCTATTTTAGGTGAAGGAATCAGGATCCGGTCTTCGCCGGGGAACGGTTTTTCTTCCCCGCCGTTAAAAAAATAAGTTACGTGGGCATACTTTTCAGTTTCAGAGATGCGTAACTGTTTAATATTATGATTGGCTAAAACCTCTCCCAGGATATTTCTTAAACGGACCGGTTGAAAGGCGGCCGGCAGGTTAAATTTTTCGTTATACCTAGTCATCGTGGTATAAAAAAACTTGGGAAAAACTTGGCGCGGGAATTCGTTAAAATCTGGTTCGGTTAAAGCGCGGGTGATTTCACGCGCCCGGTCGGCCCGGAAATTAAAGAAAATTACCGAATCATTGTCTTTAATCAAACCAATCGGTTTATCTTTATAATCAACTATAACGGTTGGTTTAACAAATTCATCGGTTTCATTGCGTTCATAAGCCCGGGCAATCGCATGAACCGGATTGGTTTGCCGATAACCTTCTCCGGACGTTAAGGCATCGTAAGATTTTTGAACCCGGTCCCATCTTTTATCACGGTCCATCAGATAATAACGTCCGCAAACGGTCGACACCCGGCCAAAATCCATCTGTTCCATTTTCTTGGCCAGCATATCCATAAAAGCAATGCCGGTGGTGGGCGGGGTATCGCGTCCGTCCAGGGCCGCGTGGAAAAAAACCTTCTTTGAATCAAGCCCGATTGTTTTAGCCATTTCCAGCAGGGCGAAATAATGGTCGTCTGAACTGTGGACTCCGCCGCTGGAAACCAATCCCATCAGGTGCAGGGACGTATTATTTTTCTGGGCGTGTTCCATGGCCCGGACCAATGCCTCGTTTTTAAAAAATGAACCGTCTTTAATGGCCTGATTAATGCGGGTGATTTCCTGCCAGACAACCCGTCCGGCGCCGAGGTTAAGATGCCCGACTTCGGAATTACCCATTAAGCCAGCCGGCAATCCAACGTCCAGGCCTGAAGCAGAAAGTTGGGTGGTTGGGTAATCCTGCGCTAATCGGTCTAAATCAGGGGTGGGTGTCAATCGCGGAATATTTTTTCCGGGCGGGCTGATTCCCCATCCGTCCATAATTAATAAAAAGACCAGACGATGACCCATAATTTTATTTTATCAAATGAACCGGTTGATGTCAACTTTGCTCCCCGATGTTCAGCGGGGAACGGCCGGCCGATTAGAGATTTTATAAGAAATCTTTAGACATTACAATATTTTATATAAGGTGATATCGGCACCATCTGAAAACAGATTGAATTATTGTAATTATTTAGCCGAATGAAATGAAACGAGAAGGACTGTCTTTTTCTGTCACCCTGAACTTGTTTCAGGGTCTAAAGGAGATGCTGAAATAAATTCAGCAT
>CAKKQI010000282.1 GCA_919901895.1 Candidatus Brocadiaceae bacterium
TGGTTATAATTGTGTCTTATGAAAAGAAATCAAATCGTTGGAATCGTTGGACTGCTGATTGGAATCTTGGGGCTGCTCCGAGCATTATTCTGGGTTGAAGACCCCGATATCTCTGCTTTTGGAATGCCGGCGATATTCTGTCTCCTTGGTGTTTATTATATCTTTCAAATTGATAAATATTTCTTCGGAAAGAACAAAAATAAATCATAATAAATTACTGTAAATTAATCATGCAATTTAATATGATATAACGATCTATCCAAAAAGTAATCGGGGCGGGCAGAGATTACCCCAATAAGCCCCAAAATAAAAAGACAGGAGTGGAGGTTATTTCCATTTCCTGTCTTTTAGTTACAAACTGAAACTTAACTAACTTTGTTTTAAATTTATCCCAGTTTCAATAACCAGATGATAAATAATTAGTCGCCTCTCCGCCGAGGCGGGGACGATCCGCCGATGAGGCGGGGTGTCAGTGTTACAGTTAGTGCCGGATTAATAGCTGTCTCTGCGATTTCCGCCGCCACTGTTACGGTCCCGATTAAATCCGCCGCCGCCCGGTCTGGAGGATCTCGGTTCCATCGGCTTGGCTTCATTGACGGTCAGGTTGCGTCCGTCAAGGTCCTTGCCATTGAACAATTCAATCGCCTTGGCCGCTTCTTCGTTGGTGGCCATCTCGACGAAGCCAAATCCCTTTGAGCGTCCGCTCACCCGGTCCATTATGACATTTGCGGTTTCCACGGTTCCGGCTTGAGAAAATGTCTGTCTCAAGGTTTCCTCGGTGGTGTCATATGACAACCCACCCACGTACAATTTCTTTCCCATAGAGTCCCTTTCTTATTACCCTTGACTAAGTTATCATCGCCTCGCCTAACGTTTAGCTCCCAATTAGTTGGGATCTCGGCTCGCGAGACAATTTTTGAATAGGGCGGTTAGGGTCTGCCCGCTTCTACTATTAAAGTATTATTACTTTTTTACAGATAATGTCAACATTTTTTTGTAGTTTTTTTTCCAAAGATAAATCAGCCGAAAAATCATCCGATTACCACTTCTTCATTTCGTTCCGGCAGATGGGCTTGATAGCCGAAGTCGTTGAGTTGTTGAACCAAGGGTTTGGTCTGTTCATCATCGCCGTGCACCACAAATATCCGCTTGTCCCGCCCTTTTAACCGAGAGTCAAAAGGGCGGGGCTTGAGAGAATTACCGCATTTCTTGATATAGCCGATCAGTTCA
>CAKKQI010000283.1 GCA_919901895.1 Candidatus Brocadiaceae bacterium
GTTTTCTGTTTTTGCAAAGGCGGCTGCACCGGCGGTGGTTCAACCACAGTCAAAGGCGTCTCTTCAGGGAGATTTTCAATCGGCTGATCCGGAGTGGGCCAGAAATACGAATAAACCAACCACCCAACCATAACCAGCAGAACGGCCATAATAAATAAGGTTAATTTTTTCATTATTATTTACCCCTTTAATAAAGTTTGTTTATATATATTATCGGAACTTATTTTTATTCTCTTTATCGGTTTAGTTTAATTATCCATAAACATTTTAACGGCCAGCAGTAGCAGGACCGCGGCAAAGATCTTGCGTAAGAGTGAAGGGGAAAGAGTCACCGCTATTTTAGCGCCGAAGAACCCGCCCACCAAGAATGCCAGGGAGATAAAAAGCGCGGCCTTCAGGTTCACCCAATCCTTCTGGTAATAAGTAAACGCCGCCCATAAACCAATAGGCGGGACCATCGCGGCAATGGCCGTCCCCTGGGCCGAATGTTGTCCGAATCCAAATATGTAAATTAACACCGGCACCATAATTACCGCCCCACCGATCCCTAATAAACCGCCGACTACCCCGGAGGCTAAACCTAATAAAATATAACCGATTATTATCATGATGGTCTCCTCTGTTAACACAAATCTACACGAATTCCGCCAGGGCGGAACGAATCTACACGAATAAACATTCATAATTATCTAATTCGTGTGAATTAGTGTTCGTTCGTGATTTTATTATGTTAGGCGTTCTAAAAATCCAAACCGCGCACCGCCGGTTTAAAATCTTCAAAATAAATCGGCCCGTCGTATCCCAGCACCGCCCGAACCGCCGGCTCAATGGTATAATCAGCCAATTTTACCGGCACCCCTTTTTCATCATAACGGTAAGCCGAACCGTTGTCAAGGACAAATCCGCGCCGGAGAAAAAAACTGTCGTAAATATAAAATATCCTTTTTACCTTGGAATTACTATAAGTAATGACAGCCTCTTCCAGATAACCGACCGCCGTCTGGTTCGCGCCTCTGATGACTTGAAAAGATTCCTGGCTGGTGGAAGATTTAGTGATTTCCGATAAAAATAAAGGTGTTTCCGCAGTCCGGCACCCGCCGAATACCAGCCAGATAACCGCGCTGGCACAGATACACCATAAGAACAATATCTTTTTCATTCTTGTAGTGAGTTTACCGAACTATTAGAAAATTATACTGATTAAAGAGGTCAGAAGCACCAGGCCTCCGGCGGTAATGCTTATCAGCCAAAAGTTCTTAATCGCCCCCTTGATAATTATTAATGACTTTTCTTCCGGCGTAATCAAACTAAGCACCAGCGAAACCGCCGCGACTAAATAAATAAATAAACCGACCACCGCTAACGACTCAAGATAATTCATTATGGTTCACTCCTTGACCTGTCCCGATCCGCTCCGCCTAAGGCGGAAGGCGGAGGACCGGAACCGTTTCGCCCTAGGCCCGGTTGCCTGATTCCGACCAGTTGTCTTTTTCCGGCCGGTCAAGTTCAACTGTTACCTGAGCTGTAGTTAAAACCGGATTTAAAACACTTAATAAAATAATCAGGTTTAATACACCGGCCACACAGATATAGAGGAATCCTATTTCAGAAAATTTCAAAGAAACTAAACCTTGAGGATAGTAAGACAAAACCGTTTCAGTCAGCAGGAAAATCAGGCCGGAACCAAAACGGCCGATATAATAAAAAGGATTGTCGCCAAACCGGACATCACGAAAATCGGACAGGTAACATCCCAATCCAAAAGTAAAGCAGACTAGTGCACC
>CAKKQI010000284.1 GCA_919901895.1 Candidatus Brocadiaceae bacterium
GGGTGCAATCTGCGTTGTCTTTATTGCCAGAATTGGGAAGCGTCACAGGAACGGCCTGATCAGACTAATAATATTTTAGATTTACCCAAAGAAGAAGTCGCTAAAGGTGCTGATGAAAAAAAATGCCGGACTATTTGTTATACTTACACCGAACCGGTGGTTTATCTGGAATATATTAAAGAAGCGGCGGCTTACACCTCGGCCCGGGGCATCCGGAATGTAGTTTGCACGGCCGGCTTTATTAATCCGGAACCGCTCAAAGATATGTGTCGTCATATTGACGCCTTTGCCGTGACGCTCAAGGCCTTTAACGATAAATTCTACCAGAAAATCTGCGGGCAGACGATGGCGCCGGTTCTTAAATCAATGGAGTTTATCAAAGAGCAGAATAAATGGCTGGAGATTATTAACCTGATTGTGCCGACTTATAACGACGATATGAAAGTGATTGAAGAAATGTGCCAGTGGGTTAAGGAGCATCTGGGAGCGGAGACGCCCATTCATTTCGGCCGTTTTATGCCGGAATATAAATTACGTGATTTGCCGCAAACCCCGATTAAAATTATTGACCAGGCCCGTCAGATCGGGCTTGAGGCCGGTTTAAAATACGTTTATACTTTTAACGTTGCCCCGCACGAAGGCAATAATACTTTTTGTCCCAATTGCGGAAAGGCAATTATTAAACGGCTGGGTTTCAAAATTCTTGAGAATAACTGTCCGAATGGCGCCTGTAAACTCTGCGGAACCAAACTGCCCGGAGTCTGGGAATAAAATGAACAAACTAATCATTCCAATTAGTACCATTACACTCATCGCCGCCGGCATTGCCGGGTTTTTGGCTTTTGAAAAACCTGCTTTTCCGGAGCCGTTAACGCCGCCGACTCCAGCCACTTCTAAAGAAGATTCGCCGTTTGGGATGCATACTGCCTGGACTCGCCCTTATTTAAAGCCTGAGGATAAACCGGATTTTAAATCATTAGATTACGGTGATGCTTTGAATATCGGAGTGAAATGGGAAAGGCCAGGGATGTATGCGTCTTATCCGTTTAATGTTGAATTGATGGACAAAATTTACAAGGATATTCCCCAAGGAATAAATATTTTGGCTAATATAGAAACTCCCAGACAAAAAGGAACATTCAAATTGCGCATTTCCGAAAAAGAATATCAGGATTTTGTAAAACAATTAGTTGAACGTTATGACGGAGATGGAATAAATGATGCGCCAAATTTAAAAAATCCTATCAAGTATTGGCAGATAGACAATGAGCCGCCTTTCTGGCAAATGGCTCAGGTCGATAACTTATCGCCCGATCCTCTAAAATGGATGAAAGACACCCGCGATGATTACGCGCATATTTTGGAACTTGCCGACAGTGCGATTAAGTCCGCTTGTCTTGATTGTAAGACGGTTATCGGAGGGACGGTTGGAGAGTCGCCAGACAAGATGCTTGTAATTTTAAAAGAATTTTATGAGCCGATTTTGAAAAAACTAAATGGAAAACATATTGACATATTTGATTTCCATCATTTTGGCAATAGCAAGGAAGATTATAAAAAATCAAAAGTAAATTACAAAATGATTCGCGAAGGGTTTAATAAATATGGATACGATAATATTGAAATATGGATTCTTGAAACAGGGACATATTCTGGTCAGCCAATTGATATGGGCAGGGCATTGCTAAAACAATCAGAAAAAGAGCAAGCCGTGGATTTACTTAAAAGGTTTGTTTATCCTTTGACTTTTGGCGTCAAAAAGATTTTCTGGGCTTGGGCGATGGTAGAAGGTACGCCTCCGCTTGATGATAATGATGTTTTTGATAATACGGGTTTTATCTATGACGGTATCGGCGAAAATGACCCGGGCTATGGCATCGAAAAACTTGCCTACTATACCTATAAAAAGATGACGGAAACTCTGGAAGGGAGCGATTGGGATAATATCCGGACAATACAAGAAAAAGATGGGATGTATCTTTATAAATTCATAAAGAACGGTAAGCCTATTTTGGTTGCTTGGAATGACAACGGCGCGGAAAAGCAAATCACGATTTCTGGCGTAGTTTCCAACAGCGTAAAAATCACTGAAGCGGTTCCAAATAAAGAATCAGGAAAAGAAGTATCGGATTACAATACGGCCTTCAACGCCGAGACAAAATCCGTTTCCGGCGGTAAAATCACCTTAACCATAAAAGACAAGCCAATGTTTGTGGAAGAAAAATAATATGAAGAAATTAATTATTCCGATAATTGTCGCTGTAATTCTTGCCGCGGGCATCGGCGCTTTCTTTATTTTGCAAAAGCCGGCCTTTTCTGAACCACCTTCGACAACTATGAAGATTAACAATGGGAAAATATTATTCAGCCGGGAAGAGCAGGATATCCTCACCGGATCAAACGAGAGGATTGAAAAATATCGCAAGGCATCCGCCGTCCTGAATATAGTTACCGAAGACGGAAGGCCGGTTAACAATGCATCGGTTGAGATAGAACAGCAGGATCACGAGTTCCTTTTCGGATTGAACAACAGCGTAATAATGCAGGCGTTAATCTCTTCTAAGAAGTATGGGACAAAGATACCGAAAAGCTTAGAAAAGTA
>CAKKQI010000285.1 GCA_919901895.1 Candidatus Brocadiaceae bacterium
ACGCGGGTCAATCATAGTTTTATCCTTAAATACCGCCAGAGAAAATTCACCGTTAAAAGTGGTTAGAATATCGTTCAGGGAAATGTGATGCTCCGCTTCAAATTCTTCAATCAAAGGGTCAATTTTGGGCTTGATTGATTGCCAGAGTTGTTGGACTTCCTGTTCCTGCCAGATGTGGTAAAGATTAGATTTTTTTAAGGCGGCTCCGGTTTGTTTTAAATCCGGAAAGGTCAGCAAACCGAAAGTATCTTCCGGCAGGTAATGTTCTAATGTTTGATATTTGGGGAGCGGTGGTTCGCCCCGCCCAGGCGGGGCGGATTGCGGGCGGGCCGGGTCAGGCGGTAAAATAAAAACCACCATTAACGTAATTAATAATACCTTGATTAATTTCTTTATAATAACCATTGTTTTACCTTCCGCCCATTTGGGCTAAATTATTTTTTTTGTAGGTGATATTATAATTGATCGTTACTTCTTGGTCAAGGATTTTTTGGACAGACTGAACAGCCCGTATTCTTTTAAGGCCTCCTGTAATTTAGGGATGTTGGCTTCGCTCATCGGGCAGAGGGGCAGACGCATTTCGCCGTTAAGTCGCCCCAGTATTTTCAAAGTGGTTTTTAAAGGAATGGGACTGGTTTCAATAAACATTGCTTTAGCCAGCGGATAGATTTTATTGCGCCATTGATTGGCCAGCGATAGATTATTCTCCTTAAAGGACTCGATCATTGTCCTGACATCTTGCGGGATAAGGTTACTGACTACGGAAATAACTCCCTGTCCGCCTTCGGCCATAATTTCCAGCGTCTGGCCGTCCTCACCTGAAAGAATCGGCAGGTTGCATAATTTTCTAATTTCCTTGATTTGCTCTATGTTCCCGCAGGCCTCTTTGATGGCGACAATATTTTTTATCCGGGCTAACCGGGCGATCGTGGCCGGGGCGATGGACACTGCGGTTCGGCCCGGAACGTTATAAATAATAATTGGCAATTTGGATTCGCGGGCGACGGCCTGGTAATGCAGATATAATCCTTCCTGAGGCGGTTTATTATAATAAGGGGTAACTACCAGCGCTGCATCAACTTTGCATTGCTTGGCCTGTTTGGTTAACTTGATAACCTTGCTGGTATCGCTGGAGCCGGTTCCGGCGATGATCGGAATCCGTTGACGCACCTGGCGGACTGTTTCTTTAAAAATCCTAACTTTTTCTTCGTCGCTTAAAGTGGCCGATTCACCGGTGGTGCCGCACATCACCAGCCCGTCGGCCTGATGGGCAATCTGCCATTCAATCAACTCTTTGAGTTTCGGATAGTCAACCTGATAATTTTTAAAAGGCGTTACTAAAGCGGTCAGACAACCGGAAAACATAAATTCTCCTAAGTTTTAAGGGCTAATATTCCATTTTTCCATTATTCCATCGTGCTAAGTGTTTATCTTCGGCTAATGAGTTGTTTCATCTCGCGCACGGCGCGTTCTATTCCAATCATGGTGGCCCGGGCGATGATACTGTGCCCGATATTAAGTTCTTCTATTTCTAATATTTTGGTAATTTCCGCCACGTTCCGGTAGGTCAACCCGTGACCGGCCGCGACGTTCAGGCGCGTATTCCGTCCGGTAATCGCCGCCTGGGCTAATCGGTGGTATTCAACCCGCTGTTGTTCCGAAGTAGCGGCATTGGCATAATCACCGG
>CAKKQI010000286.1 GCA_919901895.1 Candidatus Brocadiaceae bacterium
CCGCTGGAATGATGCAATACGCCGTAAGCCCCCGGTTCAATTTCTACCCGGTTTTCAGGATGCGAAGCAAGGATGGCCTGCCCTGAAAAAACCATGATCACGGTTACTTCAGGCGTCGTTTGAATATTAACCTCTCCTTGATGGATTTCAAGATAACCGTTGGTTAATTCAATCGTTAAAGCGGTTAATAATGCCCCGGATTCGTCATTGGATTCAGGTTGAACGCGGGAGACCCATATTTCTCCCTCAGATAAAAGCAAGTGTTTTTTATCTTTTAATTTTACGATAGTACTTTTGTTTAAGGCAATATCAGTATATTTATCAATAGAAAGTAAAGCTTTCGTGTGCTGATTGGCTCTGATCGAGGTATTTTTAAATAAAGCCGTTGGCAAACTAACCGGTAGCCAGTTTTGCGCGTCAGGGTTTATTTCCAGATTGCCCAAGTAGTTATTAATCTGGCCGATTTGTTCGGATGAGGCGACCTGTTCCGAGGCAATCTGAGGTGGGGCGAAAGATGACCGTGGTTTTATCTCGGTTTCTTTTAGAGAGATCCTAACTAATAGTCCGATTCCCAAACCGATGAGTAAAACGGCGGCGACGGAAATAAAATCCTGGTATATAAAATGTCGTTTTTTAGAAAGAAATCCTGTTTTGATTTCTCTGGTCGTTTCAGGTCTGTTCGGCTCAAGCGAGTGGGCTAACCGGTTGATAATTTCCTGGTCTGATTGTTTTTGATCAGGTAGGGCGGCTAAAATACCGGCGGAGACCAGTTGCAGATCAACAACGAAATCTTGATAATCCGTCTGGCAATTGAGGCACTGGTTCAGATGGGTGGCCATTTGGACCATTTCCGAGAAAGATAATTCCCGGTCATAATAAGCCGAAAATTGTTCCTGAAAAAAGGTGCAGTTCATCGACATTATTCCTTTATGCCGTTACGATTAAATTTCTTTATTAATGTTTTAGCCTCGCTTCAGGCGGGGACTGATTCGTCCTCTGGCGTCAGCCGTAGGACTGATCCGCCTCTGGCGGAAAAAAAGGCAATGCCGATTTTCCTTTGTTTATAATAGGATGCTGAGCTACCGGCCCATAAATAATGAGTCTTTTTCAGGTAGCGAAGTCCCGCCGCCCGATAGGGCGAGCCTCGCCTTTGGCGGGACCTTTCGGGGTCGTATCGGCATAATGCTATTATCTTGTCTTGGTTCCTGGCATTCGGGAATACCATTTCAGTGGTATTTCTATCTGCCGGGCAACTATCTTTTCAGGGACGAATTCCAGAACGGCCATTCGCTGAGCCATTCTTTCAGCCATCGGAATGCCCGTTTCACCCATTCCCAATACCTGGGCGATATCTTCGGGCTTCTCAATGATATTTATATGTCCTTCTAAATACATTCCGATCCAGTTAGAATTATTCCAGAACCACTGGTAATCCACACTTACCTTTGTGTTAGTCCTGAGACAATCCATCTTGTGTCCTTTTTTATTTGAATGGAGCAAGACCTTTCCATTATTGTAAGACATCACGCTCATCGGAATGGAATAGGGATATTCGGTATCCAGCAGGTTTAACCTACAGGCGCCGACTCCTTTAAGGATTGATTCAGCCACTTTTGAGTCAACTCCATTTAGAGATATTTCTTTAGGTAAGGTGGAGTCGGATATCTCAACCGGTAAGAGTTTGGCGGCTACATCTGTATCAGCCTTGCCGTGGGATAGGGTAATCCAGGGCAGGCGGGGAGCGAAATTTGGATTCTGTGGGTCGGTCATTTTTCGGCCAGAGATTGTTTCAGGAGTAATCTTGACCATAACCGTATTAGGTAAATCTTTTTGGGCCGGGTAATTAAAGCCATCCTTGCCCAGAACGTTTTCATATTCATTAAGCCACTTGGAAACTAAAGCGGTTTCTTTGATTATCTGGGCTTTGCCGAAGATGTTGGCGCTCCACCAGTGTAACTGTGTATATTTGTCAACCGCAAAACAGACTTTGGGGTTATTCTGCAGGTCTTTGAAGATCACCGGATGAGATGAGGTAATTAGCGGGAAATAGAAGCATTTATCTTTATAGAGGTAGTTTACCAGTAGTGAGCGGGGATATTCATCATTAACGATGAGATAACCAGCCACGACTGAGCCGATGACTTCTTCTATTTCTGCTTGAGAGGTGGCGTCGCGGTTAATAAAGTCATAGCTTAACGCGGCACTCGGTTTTACAGGTTCTGGGTTCGTGGTGGGTTGAGAAGTTTGGGAGCATCCTATGGTGATGATTAAAGAAAACATTCCGATAATAAATATTGTTTTAAGGCAGGTGGACATAAAACTCCTTTCTAATAAGCGTTATTTTCTCCGGATTTCGGTTATTTCGCGTTTTCGTGTTTATTTTTTTATCGCATTCGTTGCACTCCTTCCCGCAAGTGTTTCCGCGCCGTGGTTAATCGTTTGTTCACCAGAGCCGCGGAAACGCCCAGAAAATCAGCGATTTCTTGATAAGACTTCCGTTCAAAGTGATATAAATAAATAACTTCCCGGTATTCTGGCGCCAACTGTTCTAACGCCGGCCGGAGTATTTCGGTATAATCAATTTCCGTCGCCGGCTCGCCCGCCGTAAAAGAATGCTTCATATCTTTCTTTAATTCTTCCCTGGCCGTGCCATCTTTTTTCTTTTTTCTTAACCAGGCCAGGCAGATATTAATGGTCATCCCGTATAACCAACTGCCAAACTTGGCCGGTTCTTTTAATTTAGAGAGTGATGTCCAGGCCGTTAGAAAAACTTCTTGAAGCAGGTCGTCCTGCTCCTGACAATAGCCGATTTTATGATAAATAACGGCATAAACCCACCGGGTGTATCGTTTGACTAAATCATAAAACGCTTCGCGCGAGCCGGCTAAACTCAACTTGACTAACTCACCATCGCCGGCTTGCCCCGCTCTTTCTCTTAGTAAGGGCGTGGTTTGTCCTGATTTTATCGGGAACGGCGTCTCGTTCATATAATAGTGTTGATTTAAAGTAAAATTAATACGAAATTTTTAATTTATTATATATTATTTTATTTTCTAATGGTAATAAAAAATAAACGCTGTTCTAATAAAAAATTTCCTTGTATTATCTCAAATGAAGTGATAAACTTAAATAAGAGGTGAGAGGAGCAGAGAATATGGAAAGAACGAGATTTCGCTCATGGGAAAAACAATCCGGATTTCTAACGGGGTTTACCCTCATTGAACTTTTAGTGGTAATCGGCATCATTATGATTCTGGCCGGTTTGATTTTACCGAATATGATGGGGATAACCGCCGCGGCCAAAGAAGCTAAGTCCAAAACAGAAATCAGCGGTTTCGTTCAGGCCCTAACGATGTATGAAGCCGATAACGGTGCTTATCCGGCGCACGACGCCGCTTTTTCCAGTCTTCCTTTAATTGTGGCCTTAAAAGGCGACAGTTCGGCGACCCCTCCTAAAAAGCGTTATTTTACTTTTAAACCAAACCGGATAAAATCGGACGGTTATTACAGTGCCCTGGATTTTCCTTATTACTATAGGGAAATTCCCGCCAAACCGGATACCAACCA
>CAKKQI010000287.1 GCA_919901895.1 Candidatus Brocadiaceae bacterium
ATACCTTCCCTGATAAAAAAGTCAAGTTATAATACTAACCATCTGCGTAATCTGTGGTTTTACTTATCCTCAGTAGCCGGAGCCCCAGCGCGCTATCCGCTACACGCCCGACGCTCAACGCTGCACACTACTTCTGCGACACCCGGATATCCAGCCGGAAGGCGGCTTCTTTGTCGTCGGTTGACTTGAAATCCACGTGGCTCGCGTCACTGTGGTAAATAAGATTCCTGAGTCGTTACGGCGCAAAAATCTGGATGCCCAGGAACAACTGACCATCTCTGACAAACCAGACGCAATACGATTTATCAGCCAGGCGGTCTATTGACCAGTTGATGGCCCTGGCCGGGTCGGACATCCGGGACAGGAAATCCTTTATCCGCCTGTTATGTTTGAGCATCATTGCCGGGTTATACTCTGATTCGGATATAATTATACCGGTCTGGGTCAGGAGTTGGGTCAGCGAGGCCCGGAAGGCGGCTTTTAACCCGTCCGGCGCAATGTCATAAGGACCGCCATCAATCTGCGAGCCCTCGGGTAATTTTCCGATGGTATGCGGGTCGCCGGTCAGCCAAATGCCGACCACTGAGACCACCTGCCGGCCCCGGGCCCGGCTGCCGGTAAAACGCAGGGTGGTGCTGATGCCCTCTTCCCAGTTTCCCTTCTTTTTCTCTATCATCTCTTTGAATTTCTTGCCGTCATCGGCATAGACAATATCCAAGCCCTTCTGGTATTTCTTGTATGATTTGAGCAGTTTCTTCCGGTGTCTGACATAGATATCCTCGGCATCGCGGTCATTGCCGCTGACGGATGTGAATTTAACCCGTTCCTTGTATTTATCCGCGGCCGGCGTAGCCACAATCTGGTCGTAGTCAGCATCGTTCTTGATGCGCCATTTCCGGCGCTCGTCGGCCGTCTGGGCGTTATTCTTGCTATTCTCCTCCCATTTGCGGCCCATATCCTGGTGCGGCTTTACCTCCGGCACTACCGGTATCTCTACCTTGCTTATCACTGGCATAGCACACCTCCTCTTTATGTAATATTAGCCACCAAGACAGGGCATTACCTCCCGTAAGGGACAAAGTCACAACCCCCTATCTCCCCCTTTGGTAAGGGGGAATCACAATCCACTCCCCTTTTATAAAGGGGGGCGGGGGGTTGTTTCGTGTCTTGGTGACTTACTGCCAATAATACGTTACTAATTCTCTCTAACGGGGTCAAGTTAATAATATATTTTCTTTATATTACTCTCTGTGATGAGTTTCATCTATGGGATACATGTATCTAACCCTACCCCATAGTGTGTATATGGGATACTATAGGGTGGTATATTCCACACGACACTACATACTATCGGGTAGTATGCACTATCATATACTATACTATACGATATGATATATGTGACTACCCGGTATCACATCAGATACTAATCATTGTGGTATCCGATATTATCAGATAGTATAACTTATATTATCAGATATATCACCCAATAGTATCAGTTAGTATATCTTATAATATACGGTAAGTTACTGGGGTATATACTATATACTATACTATAGTATCGGGTATAGTAACGGTTTATATGGGGTATGGTATGGGGGGTATGGGGGTAGGGTATCCCCTACTACCCCATATAGTATAGACTGGAATACCTGTAAAACAAGCACTTATAGGCATCTGCCCTGTATATCTTGGTAATATTGGATTATGAGGCATTATCACCCTGTAACCTGCCCCGGACAAGGGATTTGCGGAATAGTGGGTTAGCGCACCACTACCCTATTAAAGGGTGTCGGTAAATAGTCCCGTCTAAAACCCTGATGGAATGCGTAGTTTAAGGTATGCCCACCCTGAATGACTTGGGATTAGCGGGATTTCCCCGACTCATTACCCCTACCGGACGGGAAGGTACCTTTACTGCATTGCACTATCCTGCCGGTCCTGCCGAATATCGCTTATCATGCAATTACCGTAACTTTACGCTGACTTGAGGGTATAATTATATATAAGGGACCTATATTATGAAGCCATTAACATTAAAGGTGTTTTATATCGCCGGCGGGTTACTATTATTCGGCTTGATTTGCGCCGGTTGCGCGGCCGGCCTATTTATGGCGGGCGGCGCTTTGATGAGCGGCTCATCAGGCGGCGGCGGTGATAGCGGCCCTTCCGGCTCGCCGCCGACTGCTCCTGAAAATCTCTGGGGCTGGGCCCTGTCACCTTACCAAATACTGCTTAATTGGGATGACAGCGCCGGTGAAACCGGCTATACCATATACCGAAAACTTGCATCCGGAGACCCGTATGAACCCATCATCAATCGGCCGGCCGATTCCGATATGTACTTAGATGGCGGACTATTACCCGCGACACGGTATTTTTACCAGGTTAAGGCATACAATTCATTTGGAGCAGCATACTCAAATGAAATCAATCTGATGACTTCAGGTGTGGCGACCATTCAACCGGATGTGATGGTCAAGAAATGGACCGACTCTGATAGCGCCTATCTGGCCAACGATGTTTATAATCCGGATGCTGTCAGCCAGACCAGAATCGCCGGCGCATATCGGGGCGCGATAATTACATATTACATCAGGATACAAAATGACGGCAGTGCCAGTGATTCTTTCAAGGTGACCGCCCTGCCTGAAACCGGCGATTGGACCGTCAGTTATTATTACAATACTAATGATATAACTAATTTGGTAAAAGGCGCCGGTTGGGTTTCCTCATCGGTTAATCCGTATGACGCGGTTATTATTGCTCTTGAGGTTAGGCCGGGAGTCACCCTCAATCTGGGCGATAGTTTGCCGACTACCATCACCGCATCTTCCCAAAACAATCCGGCCATCCAAGATGTGGTTAAGGCCGTGCCGGTGGTTCAATTACCGCCGCTGACTAAAACCTGAGGAAAAGATAAATCCGACCTGGGTAAGGGCATCGTCATTGACGCCAATACCAATATTTATCTCTGCGGAGATGTCATCAGCGACACCATTAACAAATCATTATTGCTGAAGTATAAGCAAGACGGCAATTTGGAGTATTCAAAGGCCTGGATAGGCAACAATATATTTGATTCGCCGCAGGCCATGGCTCTGACCGGCACCAATATATATATTTGCGGCCGAACCGATACCCTCCTGGGCGGCGCCGATACATTCCTGCTTAAATATGATATTGATACGGCCGGCATAGAATGGGCCAAAACCTGGGGCGGGATTAATAATGACACTGCCTATGCCGTGGCCATTGATTCCGCTAATAATATTTATATCGCCGGAGAAACAAACAGTTGGGAACCAAACGGCGATATCTTCTTAGTCAAATATGATACCGCCGGCAACATCGTCTGGCAGAAGACCTGGGGCGGCAGCAACCGGGATGCGGCCTATGGCATCGCCATTGACAGCGCCGACAATATTTATCTCTGCGGGCAAACTTTGAGTTGGACCGCCCGGGGCGATGCCTTACTGCTTAAATTTGACAGTTCGGGAAATGTTCTCTGGCGCCGGACCTGGGGGAATACCAACCAGCAGCGGGCCAATGCGATTACTATAGACAACACCGGCGATATCTATCTGGCCGGAGAAACATTTACCGGAGCCGGAACCGACTCGGATGCCTTCATCCTCAAATATGATTCAGCCGGCACCCTTATCCAACAGAAATCCTGGCATCTTAAAAGCAATGATATGGCATTCGGGATAACATCAGATATAGCCGGTAATATCTATATTTGCGGCAAAACCGCAGGGAGTCAAATAATACCATCAAGTGAGACGGGTTTTCTGCTGGCGGTTGCTAATAACGGCGTATTAACCAAACAAATAACTCTCACCGGTAATATTGGTTCGCGGGAATTAAAAGCCATGACCAATGATACATTTAATATTTACCTGGCCGGAATGGATACGAATAACTCCGTTTTATTCCAAAATGTGGCCGGTGTGGTTACCGAGTTATCTTTTGCCGATAATGGCGGAACCGAAGACGGCGCGATTGTTACCGGTCCGTTTATGGATGCCCCGACAGGAATAATTGATATTACAGGCATACAAGACACCGGCGCGGGCAAATCAGATGTTTTGTTCCTGCGGCAGAATAAAATAGAATAACTGATTCGGGGATTGGGA
This sequence comes from Candidatus Brocadiaceae bacterium, assembly GCA_919901895.1. Lineage (GTDB taxonomy): Bacteria > Planctomycetota > MHYJ01 > JACQXL01 > CAKKQI01 > CAKKQI01. The sequence continues at coordinate 4,137 of CAKKQI010000287.1, forward strand.
TTCGAGATTCCGGCCCCGGCCTGTCGACCACAGTCCGGCTCAGCACCCCGGCCGGGCGCAGATAATATCTATTTAATAGGTAATCCTGGGGATGCCTGGTAATA
>CAKKQI010000288.1 GCA_919901895.1 Candidatus Brocadiaceae bacterium
TAGGCGCGCGGGGCATTAGCCGTCATGCAACTTATTCCGACCAGTTCGCAGTCTTCATCAAGATTTATTCTCTCAGTCTCTTCTTCAACTGTTTTTACCTCATATTCCAGAGGCGTAAGCCCTTCTAAAATATGCAGGGCTAACTGAGGTATCATCAGCCCTTTAGGAGTTTTTAGGTCCGGGGCAATACTCGGTGAAATCAATAATACTTTCATATACTAACTAAATCAGTTTAATCCGGCTATTAAAATTTTTCAGCAACTTCTTTCCCGCGACCGTCAGATACGACTCCGGATGGAATTGGACCCCTTCCACCGGATAGTCTTTCATCCGGATACCCATAATTACCCCGTCTGCTGTGGTGGCGCTGATTTCAAATTGGGTCGGCAGGGTTTTACGATCAACCGTTAGGGAATGATATCGCATCGCCGTAAAAGGATTGGAAATTCCTTGAAAAATTGTTTTTCCGTCATGATAAACCAGTGATGTTTTCCCGTGAACCGGTTTCCCGCCCCGGATCACCTGACCGCCAAAAACGTAAGACAAACACTGCTCACCCAGACAGACTCCCAGAATCGGGATTCGCTTATAAAAATATTTAATCAGGACATTGGAAATACCGGCCTCTTTTGGTGATTTAGGACCGGGGGAAATAACCAGCCCGTCCGGTTTTAACCGCCTGGCTTGCTCCAGGGTTATTTTGTCATTACGATAAACTTTTAATTTTACGCCAATCTCCCCGAAGGCTTGAACCAGATTGTAGGTGAAGGAATCGTAGTTATCAATCAGTAAGATCGTCTTCTTCCTCATCATTACCACCCCATTCACTGTTATCTAAACTATTCAGCCACTCGTCATCTTTACTCATTTCCCGGAGACGCTGTTTATCACGCGCCCGCAAGATAAAAAAAATAATTACGGCCAATAAAGATAAAATCAAAAAGATATCAAGGTAAATAAAAAATAACCCCCTTAATCATTCCTTAACAGAGGTGATCCGAAAAATTTCTCGGCGTGGTAAGAACTCCGGACATAAGACCCGGCCGCCGCCGAACGAAACCCTAAAGATTCTGCAATCTTTTTATATTCGGTAAATTCGTCCGGTGTAATAAATTTGGCTACCGGAATATTTTTAGAATCTAAACTTGGTCTGAGATATTGTCCCAGCGTCAAGATATCGCAATCAATTTTTCGCAGATCTTTTAAAACCGCAAAAACTTCGTCTTTATTTTCGCCTAATCCTAACAAAAGCCCTGACTTTGTTATCAGTCCGGGATTGTATTTCTTAGCCAGCGATAAAACGGCCAGTGATCGCCGGTAATCAGCTCCGGTTCTGATAGATCGATAAAGACGCGGAATGGTTTCCAGGTTATGGTTAAAAATATCGGGCCGGGCCTCCGCCACTGTTTTAATAGATTTTTCTTCACCTTTAAAATCCGGCACCAGGACTTCTATGGTGATGCCCGGAACGGCTGTTTTGATGGTCTGAATGGTTCTGGCGAAAAATTGGCTTCCCCCATCCGGCCGGTCATCCCTGGTCACCGAAGTAATTACGACGTGTTTCAACTGTAATCTGGTAATAACTGCGGCAATCTGTTCCGGTTCATGCTCATTTAAGGGCGCCGGGCGGCCGGAGGAAACGGCGCAAAAACGGCAGGCGCGAGAACAAACATCACCCATAATTAAAAAAGTAGCCGTACCGCGGCCGAAACATTCCAGCAAATTGGGGCATTTGGCGCTCTGGCAAACGGTCTGCAGACGGTGTTCTTTAAGTAAACGGGTAACTTTTAGACTCGCTCCGGCCAGCGGAGTTTTTCTCTTCAACCAGCGCGGCAAACGGGAATGAGCGGATATCAAAGACATTTAGACCGATTCCACTATCTTAGGAATATAAGAAAGACTGGCCCGAACCACGACCGATTTAGTATTAAATAATTCTGAAAAGTTTTTAAGATAAACCTTCATCACTTCATTAAGGGGGATTTTTTTATTAACCACTTCGTTAAATGAAGTTACCTTCTGGTTACGGAGTCCGCAGGGATGAATTAGTTTAAAAGCGTTCAGGTCGGGGTCAATATTTAAAGAAAACCCGTGATAGGTAATTCCGCGAGAGATACGCACCCCGATAAAACCGATTTTAGCGCCATTAACCCAGACGCCGACGTATTCCGGATGCCGTTCAGCCTTCACCTCAAAATGCGCCAGGGTATTAATCATTGATTCTTCCAGGAGCCGGATATAGTCACGGACGGATT
>CAKKQI010000289.1 GCA_919901895.1 Candidatus Brocadiaceae bacterium
GTTTTAAACTTGACCAGATATTCTTTATTAACTGATGATTCTTCCGCCCTTAACCCCGGAGAGTAAAAAATGTTACTGATTAAGATAATGGCTAAAATCAGATATCTCATTTTCATAATTTTTACCTTTCTTTATTCTGTTCCGGCTGGACCGATTACCGATAACCGACTACTGATTACCGGTTATGGTACCCGGAATAAATAACAACTCCCGCCGCTGCTGACCGCAATCTTTTTCCCGTCCGAGGAAAATTTTATCCCCTTTATCCGGCGATGTAATTCTACCCCATAAAGATATTTTTGTTCGTTTATATCCCAGATGCTAAAAGAACCGCTTGAACTGCCGGCGGCGTACGAAGGAAAAAAAACATCAAGACCATGGTCGGCGTCCGGAAGACGTGGCAACCAAATTAATTCTTGGGGAGGGGTTAAAGTGAATATTGCCAGTAATAACATTCGACCATTTTGTTCGTTTCTCTTTTTCACTCCTTCTAAAATAATTTTTTTATCACGGCTGGAAAAATAAAATCTGTAGCAGCCCAGTAAGGATGGGTCTCTGAGTTCCCGGACTTTTTGCCCGTCGCTCAACCGGTACTGGATGAACCAGCCGGCTTGTTGGTCCACCGGAACCGGTCGGCCGTCCTTGTCATAAAAAGGTAGTTCCAGGCTGACATAAACCGACTGGCTATCCGGTGAAAACTCAGCCCATTCAACCTGAGTGCGCTCCTCATCTTTCCTCAAGGCATACTTTAATTCCCAGGTCTTGGTCTCCCAGACCATCACCTTCCATTCGCCACCAGTCCGGGTGAGCATATATTGGCCGTCCGGAGAAAATTTAATCTGGTATATAGTTGTCCCATGACCAAATTTATCAGTCGGCCCATCCCAATTTTCCCCGTCCGTATCAGCATAAATAGTTTTAAGCAACTTTCCGCCCGGGATACTGCGAATATCTACAGGAGCTTCTGGATCGTTATCATTAATTTTAGCTACGGCCTGCGCTAGAATTTGACTATTCGGATGAAAGGCCACCGGGCCTACCCCGCCTTCGGGCCAGGAGTTGATTAATGATAAATCCTCGCCGCTTCTGATTTCAACATCGCTGGCGCTTAAGCAAACATATTTCCCGTCTGCTGAGTAATCCAGATTATAGATGACCGATCCCACGACCGAACAACTGGCCAGCAGGCGTTCGTTGATTTCTTTTTCGTTTTCGGCTTCGCGTTGTTCGTAAGAGTCGTCGGAAAACTTGTCGTTTAAACCACGCCAGAAGCGGGGTAAAGCAGGCCGGA
>CAKKQI010000290.1 GCA_919901895.1 Candidatus Brocadiaceae bacterium
AAAAACCAAAACACGAAAACCAGAAATAGCCGAAATGATGCGATTAGAGGATATCCTTTCGGGATTTCCTTTATTTCGCGATTTCGTGTTTATAATTTCATTTCCCGGTCAATCATCTTAACAAATGGTTTAGGCCGATGATTAATAAATTCGTTATACTGAGTTAAAAATTCAATATAAGTATCAACATCGATCCGGTTATTTTTGACAAATGGATTATGGCGGTGTGAAGCAATCCATTCCAGATCGGCCCGCAAGGAAGCAGAACCAGCCAATCTTAAAAGTTCGCTCATCGCGGCCCCTTCGGGTTCGTTTTGGGCTCCATTAGAAACGGTTGTCATTGATGATACCTTTCATCTATTTCCTTATATATTTCAACCATTCCGAATAAATCAAAATACTTTTCTACTTTATTCCAATCAAGATTGTCATGGTTGGCTGCAACAAGAGATTCCACATCAATCAGATCCTGTTGTTTACGTAAAGGATTATTATTAATCGCCTGAAGTTTAAGCCCAACAATGTCTTCAGGTTTTAATACTTTAATTTTCATAGAACCACTGAAAATTTCTTTTTCTTCAGCATGCTTGAGCATTTCCAGGCTTATTTCTCTGAACGCATGCAAAAAATCCACTTCTCCAAAAATTTCAAGCGGGGAAACATATTGAGAGACATTTTCCGTTTTATAGTTACATTCATAACCAAGATTTCTCATTATCCGGTCAATTTTAATTAGGTCATCACTATTAACAAGGAAATCAATATCTCCGGTGGTTCGATTAACCCCCCACAAGCCGAGGGCAAAACCGCCTATTAAAGCATATTGAATTTTTTGTTCTTCAAAAGCGGTTAAAAGTTTTTTGGTAACAAGTTTGAAATCCATTATTACTTTTCCTCTTTGGTCGCCACTTCTTTTTTCATCCGGCGCGGACCGCCGTCCCGGCTGGTACGCCAGTCCTTAACCGGAATTATTTCATCCAGATACTCCAGTTTCCCTTTTTCTTTCAGGCGGTCATGAATCACCTGCCAGATACAAATAATATCCTGACTCACTTCGCATTTCCCTCCCTGGGACCCGCCGCAGGGTCCGTTAAACAAACTTTTGGAACAGCGGGTCACCGGGCAGATCCCGTCTGTTCTGTCGATGATGCAATTACCGCAACCGGCGCAACGTTCGGTCCAGAGTCCCGGCTCTTCGGTAACACCCAGGAAAGTGGTATTCATGGCCGGCCGGACCTTAGCCACCGGATATTTTTCCGACATAAACTGAACGCCGGCGCCGCAGGCCATGCTTAAAACTATATCCGCCTCTTTTACCTTATCCGCCAGCGGTTCAATAAACTCTACATCACACTGCCGTTCCACCGTGGTGTCGGTTACTTCTAACGGCTGGTTGTTTCTTTGGGCTTCCAGTCCCCCGATGTTACATCGGGGAGCCAGCCGAAGCATTGAAGCCAGAATTCCGGCCTCCTTGGCGCCGCCGGTTTGGCAAACGGTGACGCATCCGCCGCAACCAAGCACCAGAACCTTTTTTGCCCCTTCCCGACATTTGTCGGGATCAGTCCTTTGGCTGACAATAATTTTTAAGATCTCTTCAAATGGTTTTCGTTCGGCAACAATCATAATAATCACCTCGTTAATGGGCGAGGACAAACCTCGCCGCTACTATGAACCTTTCGCGATGAGCGAAGGACCTAATTTTTTTATCCGTTCGGTCATTTCGTTAACCACCTGGACAAACCGGCCGGCCATTGATGACGAAAGAAAATACATTTCCAGCCGTTCCGGTTCAATCCCGACTTCTTTAAGTAATTCTTTAGCGTAAGCCACCCGTTTTTCCGCCCGGAGGTTTCCGCTGGTGAAATGGCAGCTGCCTTTTTCGCAACCAACCACCATAACGCCGTCCGCTTTATTTTCAAACGCCTTCAAAAGATAAACGACGTCTAATTTACCGGTGCAGGGTAGTCGGATAATCCGGACATTAGGCGGATATTTCATACGCATAATGCCGGCCAGATCGGCCGCCGCATAGGCGCAGTAATGACAGCAAAACGCTATAATTTTAGGTTCAAATTCGACCATAGGAATAATTCCTCAAAACTGGAATAATGGAATGTTGGAATATTGTTTTAGTTTTTTCTTTCATCATTCCACAATTCCAGTTTTCCATTATTCTTTGCTTTCGCCGGCAAGCGCTTCTTCCATCGCGGTTATCTGGGCATCGGTAAAATGCGGCAATTGAATGGCTTTGGCCGGGCATTCGGCCGCACAGATACCGCACCCCTGGCACTTAATCATCTGAACTTCGGCTTTATTATTTTCATCAAGCCGGATGGCTTCGTACGGACACATCCGGATACAGGTCAAACAACTGGCGCAGAGTTCTTTGGTCACACAGGCGGTAATTTTTTCTACGGTGATTTCACCCTTACTCAACAGAATCGCCGCCCGGCCGGCCGCGGCTTTGGACTGGATAATATTTTCATCAATAAATTTAGGCGAATGGGCCAGGCCGCACAAGAAAATACCTTCGTTGGCAAAATCGACCGGCCGCAGTTTCACATGCGCCTCCAGAAAAAATCCGTCCTGGTCCAGCGGAACTTTAAGAATTTTGCTTATCTCCGAATTACTCGCCGCCGGAACAATTCCCGTACTCAGGACCAGGAGGTCAGCCGGAATAATAATCTCCTTTTGTAAAATATGATGGAATGTTTTAATCTTCATTTGCCCGTCAACCCCCGCCCTTTCTCCTGGCTGATTTCCACCAGAGACGGACAGGTTTCTTTGGGCTTCCACCCCCACCCTTTCTCCTGGAAAGGGCGGGGCAACCGTAAGTAATTGGGGCGGTTGTTCCGGTTCATAGCGGATAAAAATTACCCCGGCCTCACGCGCCGCGCGATAAATATCTTCCTTAAAACCGTAAGTCCTGATGTCACGATAAAGAATATAGACCTGTTTAGAAGAATCAAACCGTTTTAAGGCAATCGCATTTTTTATGGCCTGCTTGCAACAAACCCGGCTGCAGTAAGAACATTTCCCGATAGAATCGGGACAGGCTGGTATGCGTGAACCGACACATTGAATCATTACCACAGACCCCGAAGGGACCGCGTTTAGCAAACGCGGATTGTTGTTTCCGACAGCCGCCAGAGACGAACCTCGTCCTTCTAGGCGGGAGGCAAATAGTTCGTTATAAGTGCATCCCCCGTTTCTGAGTAGAGATTGCTTCGTTCTCCGATGGACATCGGAGTCCTCGCAATGACAAACGCCTTGCAGCCCTGTCATTGCGAGGTCGCCGGAGGCGACCGTGGCAATCTCGCTGGGATTATGAAGGTTACCAAAAAACGGGGGATGCACTTGTTCGTTATTAAATAATTCCTGTTCTAACTCTGACTGGGTAATCACCCGTTTATTTTGTCCGTATTCGTACTCAGCCGGTTGATATTCCCGGCCACCGGTCGCCACCACCACCACCCCGTGTTTAAATATGGTTCCGTTTTTTAAAACGCTTTGAAAATTTCCGATAGAGCCGCCGGTTTCCTTTAATTCGGTATTAAGATGCAGATGGATCCTGGAATTTACTTCCACCTGCTTAATAAGTTTGGTTAATTCTTTTTGGACATCGTTATCATCCGTATCAAAAGACAACCCCCGTCCCCCTTTATTAAGGGGGAATACATTGCGAAGATGTCCGCCTAAATGCGGTTCTTTTTCCACGAGGGCCACTTCAAATCCTTGTTTGGCCAATGAAAGGGCGGCCGTCATTCCGGATAATCCCCCGCCCAGAACCAGCGCCGCCGGAATAACACTAACCTGCGAAGTCGCGACGGGCTTCAGCAAACCTGATTTCTGAACGGTCATTTTCAGCAACGACTCGGCTTTAACGGTGGCCTGTTCCGGACGATCAAAATGGACCCAGGCGCATTGTTCCCGGATATTGGTCATTTCAAAAAGATGCTTATTCAAACCGACCTCGCGAATAGTTTCCTGAAAAAGCGGTTCGTGGGTCCGGGGTGAACAGGAAGCCACGATAATCCGGTTCAGGTGATGTTCGGCAATGGCTTTTTTAATCACATCCTGGTTATCCGAACTGCAGGCATACATAACCACTTCGGAATGGACCACGCCGGGTAATCGGCGCGCCGCCTCAGCTACTTTTTTAACATCCACTACGGAAGCGATGTTAATCCCGCAGCAACAGACAAAGATACCGATACGGGCCGACGGGTCTTTTAATTCTGTTTCCGGCGGATACGATTTTTTAGTTACCTCAGTCCCCCGCACTTCAGATAGCAGTTCGGCCGCCGCGCCGGCCGCCGCGCTGCCCTGCATCACCGATTCCGGAATATCCTTGGGACCGCTGAAAGCGCCGGCGATAAAAATACCGTCACGACCGGTTTCCAACGGAGCAAAACTATTAGTTTTTGGGAAATAATATTGATTAAGTTCCAGCCCTAAATTTTTAGCCAGTTGCACTCCGTCC
>CAKKQI010000291.1 GCA_919901895.1 Candidatus Brocadiaceae bacterium
GGGTCTTTTAAACCGGAACGCGAACGCCGGATGGCTTTGGCGATTGAGCTGATGGCTTCGTTCTGACTGACCACGATCTGATGCAAATCGCTTTCCATGTGCAGTAATTTTTCGGCTTCTTTTTTCTCCAGGCGCGAAAGCGGGATACCGGTCATCCGGGAAACCGTCTCGGCAATAATATTTTCGTCCACGACGCCGCCTTTTTCCGGTTTCTCGTTTTTATGTGTGCTGAACAGTTCGTCTTTTTTCTGGCGTAATTGGTTGGCTTCATCGCGTAGTTGGGCGGCCTGTTCAAAATCCTGCGCCCGGATACTGGCTTCTTTTTTTTCCTCCAACTGCTTGATTTCTTTTTCTAAGTCTTTTAAATCAGGCGGTTTAACCATTGACTGCAACCGCACCCGCGCCCCGGCTTCATCCATTACGTCAATCGCTTTATCCGGCAGGTAACGTCCGCTGATATAACGGCTGGATAACTCCACGCAATTGTTTAAAGCCAATTCCGTATAATGAACGCGGTGATGCGCTTCGTATTTATCGCGTAATCCCTGAAGGATTTCCAGAGTTTCATTTTTGGTCGGCGGGTCAACCATAATAGTTTGAAACCGCCGCTCCAGCGCGCCGTCTTTTTCGATATATTTGCGGTATTCATCAAGAGTGGTGGCGCCGATACACTGGATTTCACCCCGGGAAAGGGCCGGTTTTAAGACGTTGGAAGCATCAATTGCCCCCTCGGCTCCGCCGGCGCCGACCAGCGTATGTAATTCATCAATAAATAAAATAATATTTTTAGTTTTACGCACCTCATTCATGAGGGCTTTAATCCGTTCTTCAAACTGGCCGCGATACTTGGTGCCGGCGACCATTAAAGCCAGGTCCAATGTAATAATTCTTTTATCCCTGAGAATATCCGGGACATTGCCGGTGATAATGTTCTGGGCCAGGCCTTCCACGATCGCAGTTTTTCCTACGCCTGCTTCACCCAGGAGAGCGGGATTATTTTTGGTACGCCGGCAGAGGACCTGAATGATGCGCTCAATTTCACGTGTTCGGCCGATGACCGGATCCAGTTTATGGTTGGCAGCCAGTTCGGTTAAGTCGCGGCCAAAGGCGTCCAGGGCCGGCGTTTTGGAACGAGCGCTCGGCCGGGCGGCTGCTTTATCACCGGTCGTTGTCTCTCCCGGTTCAGGCGGAATCGCCGGCGGCATTCCGGCTCCCAGAATATCCATGATTTCCTCACGGATTTCTTCCGGTTTGGCACCCATATTAACCAGTACTTTTACGGCAATCCCTTCCTGTTCGCGCAATAAACCAAGTAATAAATGTTCGGTTCCAATATAGTCGTGTCCCAGGTTGCTGGCTTCTTCGTGAGAAAATTCTAGGACGCGCTTGGCGCTGGGGGTAAAAGGTAATTGTCCCATTGCCCCCGGAGCAGATTCATTCGGAATCAATCGCTCAATTTCCTGAACAATCTTTTCCAAGTCAATTTCCAGGTTAAGCAATGCTCGCGCGGCCACGCCGCTGCCTTCTTTAACTAAAGCCAGTAAGATGTGTTCGGTTCCGATGCAATCACGGCCCTGCCGCTGGGCTTCGGAACGCGCCATGCTCATCACCTTGCGCGCCCGGTCGGTAAATTTATTGAACATAAAATTTTATTTCCTCTCTAATAATAGATTTTACTTTAACATTAAATTTTTATTTGTCAACACAATTTTTTTTATGTATGCTATAAGAAATCTTTTGCCGCCGATGACGGAAGCAACGATTGGCTCAATCTCGTCGGTAGAACAATTAGATTGCTTTACGTTGCCTTGTTGAATAACTCGCTAATTCGACATTTGTGTCATTCTGTGCTTGCCCCGCCCTTTCTGCAGAAAGTGCGGGGCTTGACACGGAATCCAGCGGGATAAACTCCGGCGGTCCGCCTCAGGCGGACTGCTGGAGTTTACCCCGTACCTGATACGGGGCAGGAATGACAGGAGAGAGGGGTAATTATTCAACAAACCAGATTTACGTTGACATAGATTAGTTTTTATTTATAATAAAATTTATGAAAAGAAAACATTAAAGTCCCTTTTTGAAAATTCAGTAGGCTGGCTAATACAAGGTAGCCGCCCCGATGGACACCGGAGCGGCTAAATGACATAACTTCTTATTTATCAGTTAGTTACAAAAAATTGTTCCACGTGAAACCTGCCCGGAAGGTCAGGATTTTGCTCCCGCCTGAGGCGGGTCTCCGCCAGAGGACGGATGAGCCTCAGGGGCTCAAGCCTCTGGCTGATACGCTTGATGACTCACTCCCGAAAGGTCGGGATTTCGCTACGGGCAATGACTCACGATTTATACGCCCGTAGCTCAATATTTACGTGGGCGTAGCTCCATGCCGAAAGGTCGGCATTTCGCTCCCGCCTGAGGCGTGTCAGCCTCTGGCTGATACGCCTAATGACTCACTATTTACGTGGGCGTAGCTTAATATGTCTATTATTGCGATTACTAATCAAAAAGGCGGCGTGGGTAAAACTACGACGGCTATTAACCTGGCCTACGGGCTCGCCCTGGCCGGTAAAAAATGCCTGCTGATTGATATTGATCCACAAGCCAATGCCACCAGCGGATTAAATATTTCTTCCGACCATTATAAAGGAATCTATTCACTTCTTTATTCTAACGCATCATTTGTTTCTGAAGAAATCATTCAAACCACAACGGAAAATTTGGATATCATTCCAGGGACCACGGCGCTGGTTGAATTAGAATCTTATTTGTCTTCACGTCCTGAAGGACAATTACAATTAAAAAAATCGCTGGTCCTTCTTCCGCCTAAATATGATTTTATTTTAATAGACTGCCCCCCTTCTTTTGGAATCTTTCCGCTTAATGCCCTGGGCGCGGCCGATAGCGTCATCGTCCCGATCCAATGTGAATACTTTGCTATGGAAGGAGTATCGCAACTTGTTGCTACTATAGAAAGGGTAAAATCTTCTACTAATCCGGCTCTGCTAATAAAAGGAATTCTCTTGACAATGTTTGATGACCGGATACAATTTTCCCGGGAAGTGGCTGAAGAGGTAAAGCATCATTTTCCGGACCTCGTTTACCAGACAATAATTCCGCGCGATGTGTCGCTGGCTGAATCTTCCAGTTTTGGCCAACCGGCGTTAGTATATGATCCGGTCTCGCGCGGCGCCAGGGCGTACGTAGAATTAACCAGGGAGGTAATTAAGAATGAAACCTAAAAAATTAGGCCGGGGATTGGAATCACTTTTACCCGGCTTTGCCCGTAAAAAAAGTCCCACTCCTCCTAAAGCCGAATTATTCCCTGTTAGTATCCAGCCGCCTCTTTCAGAACAACTTATTCCGGTGAAAACAGGTATATCTGATATCCCTTCCTCCCCCTTCCCCCTACCCCCTCCCTTGTCCAGCCAATCCGAAAAAGGCCTTAGTTATGTACAGGTGAACGAGATATCGCCTAATCGCTTCCAACCCCGCAAGGATTTTGATCAAGAGTCGCTTAATGAATTAATGGAGTCGATCAAGTCGGCTGGTGTCCTGCAACCGGTGATTTTACGTAAATCTAAAGATGGTTATGAAT
>CAKKQI010000292.1 GCA_919901895.1 Candidatus Brocadiaceae bacterium
ACACCTACGGGCATAAACAGGGTGATATCATTCTCAAAGAAGCAGCCCAGTTGATGAACCAACGTCTGCGGAAAATAGACTCGCTCTGCCGTTACGGCGGAGATGAGTTTACGATTATCTTGCCTGAAACCAACCTGGAAGGCGCCCAACAAAAATCACTCTCTCTTCAAGAACAGGTAAAAACCAGCCGGTTTACCAACCTGATTGACCGGAAAAAAACTTTTCATCTAAGCATCAGCGCCGGCGTCGCCTCAATCAGCGACGATATTACTACACCGGAAGAATTACTATTAAAAGCGGATAAAATGCTTTACCGCGCCAAGAAAAAAATCCGCGTTAACCCCGATGTCTATCGGAATTAATCCCGTAACGTTATGCAACCCCGTATCATATCAACGGGATTCGTTCTTGTCGGCACGGTTGCTAATACAGCGACCGTCCGCTGCATTAGCGGATGGGATTGCCTGTTACGTACTGGTAATTATACGGGTAATTAAAAACCTTGACAGATATTATAAATAATATATTATAAAATATATGCATATGCGTTATCAGATTTATCTACGGCCTGAACCGGAAGGCGGTTTTACGGTAATCGTGCCGGCATTACCCGGTTGCATTACCTGGGGTAAGAATCTTGCCGAGGCAAAGAAGATGGCAATTGATGCTATTAAAGGGTATCTTCACAGCCTGAAAAAACACGGTGACACTATTCCGCAGGATAATGAAACACTGTTGACCGCGGTGGAGATTTAAAACCTGTGACTAAACTGCCTGTCCTAACATCCCGTAAAGTTATCCGGTTATTAATGGATAACGGATTTGCCCCTGATCACCAAACCGGGTCTCATTTGATTCTCTATCATCCGGTAAGTAAACGCCTCGTTGTTGTTCCTGTTCATTCACGTGATATCCCTAAAGACACATTAAAAAGTATCTTGCGTAGTGCCGGAATTGAATATCGCTGATAAACCACTCTTGATAATTTGTTATTATGTTCCCAAATTCGCTTAGACAAATTCTCGGTCATCCCTATGTATAAACTTTTATCTGTCTCACTTCTGATTATATAAACATAATATTTTTTATCCATCGCACTCCAGTTTATCCGCCGAAGCTTTAGCGTAGGCGGGCAATCCCTTTTTCATCCCTCCTTCGCTCCGCTCTGGAGGGCAGGCAGGTCTAAATTCGTTCGCATTTATCTTTGAGGATACATTCTGAACAGGTTTTATTCCGAACTGAACAAACTACTTTCTTGAAGGCATAACCGAATCCACCGCGGAAAGTAGCGCCTTTGTATCCCGGCAAAATAATTTCATTTTCAGGAGTAATCCGAAATGTATAATGAGCAACATTAAAGTTTGTTAACATCTTGTAAATTAATCAATGGGCTGGTTCTAGGACGGAAATCGCGTGGTATTTTTCGTCCAGATGCGTTTCCATCCTTTTATTGATTTCTTTAGCCGAAACATCTTTTAAATATTTTATTAATTCAAAAACAGCCACTCGGTTAAAATAACAGCCGGAAAATAAACCGGTTATGCTTTCCGGACTGTCAAAGGCGTGGACATAATGTCCAACCACCTTGCGTTTAATCCGGAGAAGATCTCTTTTTTTCAAACCGTCTTTCCGATTTTTTTTAAGGCCTCCTAGAATTCGTTCGTGCAACTTAAGGGGCTGGTCTGTTTCACCTCCCATAATCGTTACGCCATAAGTTTGATGTCCGGAATAGGAAAAGTTGAAGTGGTCATCCACCAATCCTTCTTCATACAATCGGTTATAAAGATGAGACCCCGATCCGAGTAAAAGGTCAAGCATTATACCGGTGGTGATATTCTGTTGGACCAGCGACAACCCTTCCAGTCCGGTATTGAATTCTTTGTAACCAATTAAAATCTGAGGGCGAGCCACCGGTATTTTAAGCCGGCTGGAAAATTGCTTAATCGCAGCCGGCTCGCTGATTGTTTTTCTTTTGATCACTACAGGAGGAAGAATCGTTTTATGTTTTTCTTTTTGCCCGGAACCCATCGGATTAAACAATGATTTTGTCTCCGGCTGTTCAAAATAGTTATTCAATTCCGCCTGAACGATAGAAAAATCAACGTCGCCGGCAATCACTCCCACCATATTAGCCGGATGATAAAATGTGCCGTAGCACTGCCGGAGGATGGCCGGTGTAATTTGTTTAATACTGTCAACCGTCCCGCCGATATCCACCCGGATCGGGTGGTTTTGATACAGGTTTTCCATGAGCGTCCGCATCATTTTAGATTCGGGCATATCATCATACATTTTCAGTTCCTGTTCAATGATTAATTTTTCCCGCGCCACGTTTTCCTCGGTAAAATACGGGTCAAAAACCAATTGCAGGAGCGTCTTGACGTTTTCGCGGAAATTATCGGCGCAGGTAAAAAAATAAGCGGTGCTGGTATGTCCGGTGGAGGCGTTATAAGAAGCCCCGCTTCGGGCAAACCGTTCGCTGATATCATAATCTTTTTTCTTAAAAAGTTCATGTTCCAGGAAATGCGCCACGCCGGCCGGTACCTTAATAAAATTCTGCTCGCCGGACGGCATAAATTCCAGGTCAATAGAACCGTAGTCCGTCACCAGAATAAACATCTTTTTGTGGAATTGCCTTTTAGGGATAAAAAATAAAGGCAGTCCACAATCCAGCCGGGTGTAACAATAAGTCTCTTTTAATAATTTACTGGTTTCTTTTTGCATAAAGATTTTTATTATTTCAAGATTTCGTGTTTCGGGGTTTCGATCTTGTCCCGCTCCCCGAGGGACATCGGGGGGGGCGGGGTTTGAAATACATCGCCTCAGCAAACTCGTCCTGAAACATCTTATGTTGCGACAGGTTAAGACATCCGGTCGTTCGGGCTATTTTTTCCGCATCAGCCCTGGCCTCCCGGGAAATTAAAGCCAGTTTCGCACCGGTCAAAGCGGCGTTGCCTACAAAAACAACCCGCTCTAACGAAATATCGGGAATTAAACCAATCGCCTGCGCATTTTTTTTGTCCAGGTAATTACCGAAAGTCCCGGCAATAAATATCCGTTCAAGATCACCCGTTGCTACGCCCGCTTCTTTTCGCAAAAGCGTTATTCCGGCCGCGATGGCTCCTTTAGCCAGCTGTAACTCCCGGATATCCGACTGGGTAATTTTTAAAATACGATTCTTGTTCCGAAAAAAACAAAAAGCGGGTGGCCGGCCCCGATATGATCGGGACTGGCCGTTTGAAATCAGTGATTGTAATAAATAAGCCGGTAATTTTTTCGGTGACGATAATTCATCCTTTGAACGCATCAGGCCGGTCTCGTTAATTATTTCCAATTTTAATAACTCGGCCAGGATATCAATTAACCCCGAACCGCAAATACCGGCCGGCGGGGTATCAGCTATTGTTTTAAAAATAATTTTCCGTTCGGTTAAACGAACCGATTCAATCGCGCCGGAAACGGCCCTCATTCCGCAGTTAATACGGACACCTTCAAAGGCCGGTCCGGCGGCGGTGGAAGTAGCGACTAAACCTTTCTTAGAACCAAGGACTATTTCTCCATTGGTCCCGATATCAATGGCCAGGTTAATTTTTGACTGCCGGTGTAAATCCAGAGCCAGGATTAAACCGACGGCATCCCCGCCGACAAACCCGGCAATGTGCGGAAATATATAGGTATTGGCGTCCGGGTTAACGTTTATTTTTAATTCGCTGGCTTTAGTATTAACCGCCCCCTGATAAGCCGGCTCAAAAGGCAAGACGGCCAGAGTGTCCACTTTTACCCCAAGAAGTAAATGTTGCATCACCGTATTACCGACCACGGCAACATCGTTAATCTTAGCCGGTTTGATTGATGTTTTTTGAATTAACTGACTGCTGATTTTATTTATCACCGCAATGATTTTTTGCTGGAGTTCAGCCAAACCATCTTTCTGGGTGACAGCATAATTTATCCGGGAAATTACATCAGAACCGTAAACAGATTGCGTATTGGTTTCTGCGGCTGCAGCAATTTCCGCACCGTTAGTTAAATCAATTAAACTGCCGGCCACGGTCGTAGTTCCGATATCCAAAGCCAGGCCATAATTAGCCGCCTGTTCCGTGATGTAACATCCGGGGGCTGATTTTTTAACAGCCGGATGAAACTGATCTAATGAAGAAGGGATAAAACTAATGGTGTTTTTTTGCGCCACCGAGCCCTGGCCTGAAGTAATAATAACCATATTCTGCTTGACTCTGGTCCGGCAGGCCAGCCGAATATTATTTTTTAACTCTTCCTTTGAAAGTAATTTTTTCTCAACCTGATTCGGCGTGGTGAGTCCATTTTTTATTTCTACTTTGCATTTACCGCATTGCCCCTGGCCGCCGCAGGCGAAATCAATCAAAATACTGTGCTGGGCGGCGATTTCTTTCAAACTTGAACCGACTGGAACCGAAAGGGTGATATTTTGGGGATAAAATGTTATTTTAACGGATGATTTCATAGTTGGCTTTCGCGGTATGCTTTGATATAATTCAAGCAATATTCATCTTTATTTAACAACGCTTCAGCCGCTCGGACCGCGCCCATAATATTCTTATCCGTCGGGTCAATAATCGCCGCATCAAGACCATAACCAAAACACATTGCTATAAAAATTGCATTTAATAAACTACGGTTAGGTAACCCGAAGGAAACATTGCTCAAACCACAAATCGTTTGCGCTTTTGGTAAAGTCTTAATTAGTCTTAATGACTCTAGAAATTCTATGACCTGTTGCGGTTCACTCGCCACCGGTTGCACCAGCGGGTCAATATAAAGATTACTCAGCGGAATTTTATAATCACCGGTAATTTGTTGTAAGTTTTGGGCGATGGTGAATCTTTCCAGGGCGGTTCGGGGAATACCCTGTTCGTTCATTGTCAGGGCAATCACTCCGGCATTGTATTTTTTCACCAGCGGCAGTATTTTTTCAAAACGTTCTTTTTCGGCCGTGATGGAATTCACCATCGCCTGTTCCTGATGTCCCGCTGAAAGACGTGATAATCCGGCTTCAATCGCCTCCGGATTGGGGCTGTCAATCACCAGCGGCACCTGAACTTTTTCCTGAATAATTTTTACGAGCCAGTCCATCGCGGCCGGTTCGTTTTTAACGGTCCCGCAATTAACATCCAGCATTTGGGCGCCGCCGGCCACCTGCTCCTGAGCCAGTTTTTGGAGGTAAGCCGCATCTTGCCCGGCAATCGCCCGGCTGATTTTCGGATGGCTGGAATTAATTTTTTCACCGATGATTAACATAGTCTCCAATATTTTTTTAAATTATTTTAAGAAAACGTCTGATATCATTATGAGTCCCGGTTAATACGAAAGTAACGGTCTCTTTCTCCAGCATAAAAATTATGCGGATATCCAACCCGGCTCTGATTTCCCAATAAGATCGACGCAGTTTTTTCAAACCCAATCCAGGTGGTCTTAGACCGGTATCATAAAAATCAAGCAAACTCTCTACGGCCGCCTGGGCCTGTTTTTGCTTTTCTCCGGATAACTCCTTAAAACTTCTATTGAAAGAAGAAAGATATCGGAATTTTATCATTTCAATTCCTTCAAATGCTTTTTAGCGGCGCCGGCATCACTATATTCGGTAAGTTTTTTTTCTTTAACCTGGGCCGTTACCAGCTGCTCCAGTTTTTCCCACTCTTTTTCAGAAAACTCTTCATTTTCCGTCAATTTTGAAATTATAATTTTGTTCTGCTTGGTGGAAAGTTCCACGTAATCATTCGGATGAATATTTAACGCCTGTAGAATCCTGACCGGAAGAGTGATTTGATTCCGCGCCCCCACCTGTTTTAAAACTTTCATATGTTTTCCTCCATTCCTAATATTCCGTAATACTTATTTTCCTACTTACCGTATATCATATTTTCGGAATTTGTCAAGAAAAATCTGCCCTTCGGGCAGAGGCTTAAGGCAGATTTTTCTTGATCCTGCCTCCGCCTCGGCGGGGGCAGGATCTAATTGGTGAACCATCACCATCCTGCTCCGCCTTAGGCGGACTACGTGGGGCAGGATTAGGTAACCTGATATCAGCCAAAGGACTGATTAGTCCTACGGCTAATAATTTCCTATGCTCTCAAGAAGCAAATCAGAAGATTTATCTATAATGACAGATGCGGTGGTTTTAGTTCGTAAATTGACACTAGACTCAACTTGTTTAATTATTCAAAAGTTCTTTAGCCCGGTCCACGGCTGAAGCGGCGTCGGCCGCGTAACCGTCGGCTCCGATTTCCCGGGCAAACTGTTCGGTCACCGGCGCGCCACCCACCAGCACTTTTATTTTATCCTTCAGACCCGCGTTTTTCAGCGTTTCTATAGTCGTTTTCATCATCGGCATCGTCGTGGTTAAAAGAGCCGATAGGCCCACCAGCTGGGGCTGTTTTTGCTTAATCATTTCCAGGTATTTTTCCGGAGCAACATCTATCCCGATATCAATTACCTCAAAACCGGCGCCTTCCATCATCATCCCGACCAAATTTTTACCGATATCATGCAGGTCGCCTTTAACGGTTCCGATGATAAAAGTAGCCACCGGTTTTACGCCGGCTTGGCTCAAGAGTGGTTTCAAAATCTCCATCCCTGACTTCATCGCCCGGGCGGCGATTAAGACTTCAGGCACATAAAACTCGTTGGCTTTAAACTTGGTTCCCACGATGTTCATTCCGGCAATTAATCCTTCGTTAAGCACCCGGCCCGGCGAAACGCCTTCAGCTAACGCCTGCTGAACCAGTTCTTTCACCAGAGCGGATTTCCCAGCGATCAAGTTTTCGGCAATTAATTTTAAGTCTACCATACGCCTCCTCATATAATATGTTCCATACCACAAAACCACAGTAGTTACATGATTTATTTAACCCCATAATATTAATCATTATTTAGCCGAATGAAGTAGCGAAAGACTTTAGCCTTCCATCCGAATATTTGAAATTAAAAATGGAGACCTAAAGGTCTCCTCTCTTCAATCCGTTAATATATTACCGATCATCTTTTCTTCCCTTAACCGTTTTCGTATCCGGTCTCATACATTGTCAAAATATTTTCTACCGGCGTATTGGGCTGGATATTATGACAGGGAGCCAGGATATAACCGCCGTTTTGCCCCAGAATCCTGAGATTATCCAGTACTTCCTGTTTGACCTCTTCTTTGGTTCCAAAAGGCAGGGTATATTGGTTATCAACTCCGCCGTGGAATATCAACCGGCCGCCAAAATCTTTTTTCAATCCCTCACGTTCCATTCCCTTACAGCGCCACTGGATTGGATTTAAAATATCAATCCCGGCTTCAATCATCGTCGGAATAATATCCCGGACCGCGCCGTCATTATGATGAAAAACAAACGCCCCGTTCTGGTGGATTAAATCCATCATCCTTTTCATCGGGGGAATAAAAAATTCTTTAATCTGGAACGGGGAAAACATCAAACTCTCCTGGGCGCCGAAATCTTCCGCCACGTAACTCAACATTATTTTTCCGGGAATCGCTTCAAAAATCCGCCGGGTATTTTCGTAAGCCAGATCAAACAGTTTCCCCAGGCAAAAATGAACGATTTCCGGGTTTTCAATCAAATCAACAAACGCCTGCTCGTCTCCCCGCAATTCCTTATAAAGCAAAAACGGTTCGGAACCGCCGCCCCGAAGAGGATAGTCTTCTTTTCCTTTAACCTGCTTCGGAATCTCCGAATAATCCCACCAAGCGGCCTCCGGCCAGCGGTAGTTCTGTTTAATTTCATCTACGGTTTTATAATCAGCCAGCGGATGATTAACGCCTTCCAAGTACGAACCGGTTTCGTAATTAACTTTTTTATACCGGAGACCGAATTCGTTGGTATCATCCGGAAACGCCGGCCCGGTATAGCGAGGTGAGACGGTAGATATTTTATCAACCCTGAGTTTTTTAAATAATGAATCCTGGTCCGGACATTTTAAATGTTTCATCAGCGATTCGGTTGTTTCCGGCGTGCCCCAGTAATCCATCGGAACCCGGTCCGGTTTTTTCTTCTGGAGAACCGAGAGCCATCTTTCGCGTGGAGTCATCATTTTTAATCGTCTATCTGTTTAATCACTGAATTCTTGGGAAAAGGTGAATAAAGCGTCCCAAAAGTGTCATTGCGCTAATCCCGCCTTGGCGAGAGACGAAGCAATCTCGTCTTTTCCGCTTCCGATATCTTCGGATACGGAGCGTTCGTATCGGAACATCGGATGGACGCCTAAAACTGGAATTGCCGCGCTCCCGGAGTTTCCGCCCTGTGTTCTTTATTTTATAATGCTGTTTTTAAAAAGCAATGTTTTTTGACTTTCAAGACGACTTTGTTATTATTAATCCTGAATATGGAGAAAAAACATAATCTTACCGAAATAGCCTGGCCGGAGTTTGGAACAACCGATCCACCGCCGCGGTCGTCAGCAGCAGAATTACAGAAGAGAATTGACGTCGCCCGCGCCCGGATGGAAAAACAAGATTTAACCCATCTGGTCGTTTATGCGGACCGCGAACATTTCGCCAATCTAACTTACCTGACCGGATTTGACCCGCGTTTTGAAGAAGCCCTTCTAATTATCGGAAATAAAAATGCGCCGCTGCTGGTGGTAGGCAACGAATGTGAAAATTATCTGACGGTGAGCTCTCTTTATCTCGCCAAGAAACTAAGGCACGAACGTTTTCAGCCGTTTTCCTTATTAAACCAGCCGCGCGAACACAGCCGTCTGATTAAAGAAATATTTGCGGATGAGGTGATTAATAAAAAATCTAAAGTCGGCTGTGTTGGTTGGAAGTATTTTTCAAAATCAGAACATCCGGCGGGTAATCAAACCATTGATATCCCGGCCTATCTGGTTGATACCTTGCGCGAACTGGCCGGCCACGCTAACGTCATTAACGCGACCGATTTATTGATGCATCCGGATTACGGACTGCGCACCTTTTGTTCTCCTTCGGAAATCGCCTTTTTTGAATATACCAACATTCTCGCCTCCGAAGGAATGAAACGGCTGCTTTTCGGAATCAAGGAAGGGATGATTGATTACGACTTAGCTAAACTTATGGAATATAACGGTGAACCGCTGGGTTGTCATATGACGTTAGTTAGCGGCGATAATCGCGAACGGGGGCTTTCCGGTCCGACGGGCGCTAAAATCAGACGCGGAGAGCCGTTATCAACCAATATCTGTTACTGGGGCAGTAATATCTGCCGGGCCGGCTGGGTGGCCGAATCAGCCAGGGATTTGCCGGCCGAAGCACGTGATTACGTGGAAAATTTTGCCGGTCCGTATTTTGAAGTAATGAACGAATGGTTTGGGCTTTTAAAGATTGGCGTAACCGGCGGCCAATTAGCCCGCCTGGTCTCCGAAAAACTGCCTTTTGCTAAATTCGGCATCTTCTTAAATGCCGGACATCTAATTCATTTGGACGAATGGGTCAGTTCGCCCATTTATCCCGGCTCCAAAATTAGGATTCATTCCGGGATGGTCATGCAGGTGGATGTAATTCCGTTTTCAAAAACTTATTTTTCCACGCGGATGGAAGACGGGGTGGCGATTGCGGATAAAAAATTGAGGGGCGAGATAAAAAAACAATTTCCGGAATGTTTTACCCGGTGTCAGAAGCGGCGCGAGTTTATGATTAAACTATTAGGGATGGATGTGCCCGAAGAGATTTTGCCGCTATCAAATATTCCGGCAATTGTTCCGCCATTTTTCCTGAAACCAAATCTTATTCTTACGGTAAAATAATACTATTAAATTTAGGTGATTTTGGCATTGAGGTTTCCCTGAACAAAAATATACCGGATACCTCATAATCACTTTCATCCCCCGCCTTGGCGAAACGGACCCGCGCGATAAAATACAAGAAAGGCGGGACATAAAGTCCCGCTCTACGGATTCCCTTTGTTATTTCCGCTGGCCGAGCAAATACGAAGAAATAATGACCTTCTGGATATTAGAAGTCCCTTCCACAATCTGGAATGATTTGGCATCGCGCAGGCGTCGCTCCACCGGGTATTCGCTGGAAAATCCGTAAGAGCCGAAGATTTTAACGGCTTCATTGGTAACCTTAACGGCTGTTTCGGCCGCAAAATATTTGGCCGTGGAAACTTCCAGACTGCACCGTTCGCCTTTATCTTTTAAAGCAGCGGCCCGGTAAACCAGCAGCCGCGCGGCCTGGATATCAACATACATCTGGGCCAGTTCGTCCTGAATCATCTCAAACTCGGCAATTTTTTTACCGAACTGCTCGCGTTCCTGCGCATATTTAATGGAATCATCCAGCGCCCCCTGAGCCACACCGACCGCCCGGACCGCACAACTTAAACGAGTATTATCCAGCATCATCATACAGATCTTAAAACCATCGCCCGGCGCACCTAACAAATTTTCCTTAGGTATCTTCGCATCCTCAAAAATAATCTCGCCGGTCGGGGCGCAGTGCAATCCTAATTTAGTTTCAATCGGCCTGGTCGTAATACCCTGGGTATTTTTTATGTCAACAATAAAGGCCGATATTCCTTTATGTTTTAAAGCCGGATCAGTATAGGCATAAACGATTCCCACATCAGCCACCTGGGCGTTGGAAATCCAGGTCTTGGTGCCGTTCAGAAGATAATGGTCGCCCTTATCTTCGGCCCGGGATTTCATAGAAGCCACATCCGAACCGGAATTCGGCTCGGTAATCGCAAAGCAACCCATCAATTCACCGCTGACCAATCCGGGAAGATATTTTTTCTTATGCGCCTCGCTTCCCCATTTCAATAAAACCAAACCTGGTCCGATGGTCTGCATATTAAAAGGAAGACCGTAGGAGGCGCTCACCCGGGCAATTTCTTCGTTCATAATCAGAGTCGCCAGCATCCCCAGATTAGTCCCGCCGTATTCTTCCGGGATAACGCCGCCGAAAAACCCCAGTTCGCCCATCTGACGCACTATTTCCGGACGGAATTTGTGTTCGGCTTCATCTTTTTCTACAATTGGCGCAATTTCTTTTTCGGCAAAATCACGGGCCAGTTTTTTTAACTCCCGCTGTTCTTCATTCAGTTCAAAATCCATATCTAGCCTCCTCTTTAACCACGGATTACACAAATTAATATCCAAGGACAATTAGATTAAAATTTTATGGTAATTAAGGTGTCGTGTCAAGGAATTTCCGAAAGAGTGATTTGTTGACAGGATTATTTTATTAGATAATTCCAGAAGGGGATACCGCATAAATTGCCTCAAGTTATCTTTGTTGCGTTACTCTTAGTCGCATCTTTCCTGAGGTCCGGATCGGTTGTTCTCCGCCGAATCTTCACCGCCTGTTTCAGGAGATACTCAATCTGGCTATTGATACTGCGTAATTCATCGGAAGCCCAGACCTGGAGATCATCCCACAAGTCAGAATCCATTCGGAGTAAAAAATTCTTCTTTTGGGCCATAAGAAACTAATGGTACAATGTACCGGTATTGATAACTGGTTCAGCTTGCGTCTCACCGCAGAGTACCACTAACAGATTTCCCACCATCGCTGCTTTGCGTTCTTCATCAAGATTTACTACCTGTTTCTCTGAAAGTTCTTTGAGCGCCATTTCTACCATACTGACTGCGCCATGGACGATTTTTTGTCGGGCCGCGATGATGGCTTCGGCCTGCTGACGTCGGAGCATTGTGCCGGCAATCTCAGGAGCGTAGGCTAAATGCGTCAATCTCGCTTCTTCTACCACCACGCCGGCTTTGGAAAGCCGTTCTTGCAGTTCCTTCACCAGAGCGACGCTGATTATTTCACTGTTGCCACGCAACGTAAGTTCCTCTCCCATCACATCGCCTGAATGATCGTAAGGATAACTATTAGCCAGATACCGCACAGCCGTTTCGCTCTGTATCTTAACATAGGATTCATAATCATCCACATCAAAAAACGCCTTGGCTGTATCTTCCACCCGCCAAACTACAACAGCTCCGATCTCAATAGGATTTCCGCGTTGGTCATTCACTTTCACGGTCTGGGTCACGAAGTTTCTGACTCGCAGAGAGATCCGATACTTGTGCTTGGAATAAACATCTTGTCCCGGAGATTGGCTAATCGCCCACGGTCCCCGGTGTACAGCAAAAGGGTTTGCCCAATGAAACCCAGCCTTCTTAACTGTACCGACGTATTTACCGAACAGAACCAATACGCGTGCCTCATTTGGTTGCAACGTAAAGAAACCCTTGAATATCAGGACTTCAATGGAAATCAATATTACGATTACGGGAAGTACGATTAGAAGCCTAATGCCCAACATAATTCCTCCAATGAGGGCAATCAGCATTCCGAAACACACCGCGATGGCTACCGGCAACATCACCCATCCACTCCAGACAGTTCTTTTCTCTTCTTCCATATTACTTCATCCTTGTCTTTCTGGTAAAATTGGTTATCATCCGTATTATTTTTGACACTATTTCGCCCTACGTTGATACCATTATAATATCATAACAATATCGCTTTGTCAAGCAAAAAATATAAATTTTAAGTAATTATTAATATGGTTTGACATCCCGGCCTGAAGAAGTATAATTAACCGGAGATGTCAAAAAAACTTTTAATCAGCGGTATCATTTTATTATTCGTCAACGGATGCGCTCTCTTCAGCCAAAAATCCGGCTGGCTGACCGGATATGAATACCGCAGTCAGGTACTGGTTGAATTGACTGCACCATCTCCTGAATCGCTCAAGGACTTCCAAGTTTTGGTCGATCTCCAGGGAGTGGATATTAAAAAACCGCGGTGTGTGGATTTTTCCCGGATAAAACCGGACGGCTCCGATATTTGCTTTACCGATTTAAACGGTCTAAAAAAAATCCCTTTCTGGATTCAGTCATGGGATAACGAAAATAAAAC